>CAYLSR010000156.1:0-4873 GCA_964385855.1 uncultured Mogibacterium sp. | reverse complement strand
GTCGATAAAATCTTATGATTTTTCACTGTCCTCTTGACGGGTAGCAGTTCAGCGGCAATCCGCCAGGCGCTTTTGTTGTCGAATCATTGCATGCAGAGGATTATTCGGCGTTCACTCCGAGCACGGTCAGAAAGGCCTGAACTTCCGGCAGCTCCGCCAGCGCCCGGTAAAAATCTTCCGTGAACGGTTCTTCCTCATAGGAGAACCGCACGATCACGAATGCGCCGGTTTGCTCCGCGTCGAACTGCACCTCGCCGGTCGCCGGATCGTACTGCGCCTCGTAGGCTGTGAGTTTTCCGTTTTCGTCGGCGAAGACCGCGTACAGGCTCTCCTGCGCGATCTCTTCCGGCGTTCCCCAGTCTTCCGGAGCGACAAACGGGAGGACGACGCGCACTGCGTTTCCGGTCAGATCCGTGATCGGTGTGCCAGCCCGCGTGACGGTGAGCTGCCAAAGCTGCGGCAGCGCCGGGTCTGTATCAGCCGGCGCTTCGTTCGTCGGCTCAAGGACGGAAACGGTTACGACGAGGTCATCGGTTGCGGCAGCGGAAGTGGCCGTTCTCGCTGCAGCCGTCCGGACGACCCGGTTGTTCGCGACCGGCCGGATTGCCGGGCGGGTATCCGTATTACCGCCTCCGCCGTCGCCGTCGCCCGGATCATCCGGAGGGGTAACAGGGCTGCTCGTCCCGATGATGACCGTGGTGCCGCTCCCGGCTTTGACGGAACCCGCGCCGGTACCGCCGAGCACCCCGCTTCCCGTGAAGGAAGTGGTGGTGTGGGTGGCTGAGCCTCCGCCCTGACCGCCCCGCCCGTGAATCTTCAGGACCCGGATCAGGATGACGTCGTCCGTGCTGAATTCAGTCGGGTCGCTCGGCCAGAGCCGTTCGCGGGAAAGATCCGAACGGATCACTTCCAGAGCGGTATAGTATTCGCTCTGCATGGTCTCGCCTTCGGTAGAGATCCCGTATGCTGCCAGGAAGGAATCGACCGTAAAGGTCTGGTCCTTTTCGCGGGTCAGCGGATCCATCGGCAGGATGTACCCGATATCCCATTGGCGGGCCAGGATCTCCGGAGAAACCAATGTATCCAGGACAGAGATCTCCGTGACAGGGATCTGGTCCTGCTTCAAGCGTGCGGCAGCATCCGCCGGAGTCATGTTCAGCGGGAGATCCGAGGTTTCCATGTCGATCTTCGTGACGAGGGCACGGGAGGCAAAATCATCCGGTACGGCCGGAAGGACATCGGTCTGACTCCCGGTGTATTCTACGCAGCCGGCAAGCACGGAGACCGTTCCGCCGGAGATCTTTCCGTAGATCTCCAGACCGCAATCTTCCAGAAGTCTGTCAGGGATGCCTTCACCATACCGATCGTTGCTCCAGTAGTCGTGTTCGTTGGCGAGGATCGCCAGATCGCTCCCTTTGGTGAGCGTGATATCGCCGACTTTGCAGAAGGAGAAAGTAGCGGTGTCGACACAGAGCCTGGAGACGCCCGAGACGATCAGCTCAGGAATGTTGATATTCGTTCCTTTCAGGTAGATGACACTGTCTTTGATCTTTGCGGAAACACTTCTCCAGTTGTCGTTTCCGAAGGCGTGTACGGTCAGGGCGCTGTCCTCCAGCAGGACATCCTCAGACAGGTTCCCCGCAGGGTGCAGATCGACCTCCGAAGACAGGACCTTGCCGGTCCCCGTGAGCGTACCGCCTTCTTCGATGTTCACGCAACCGCCCTCAACGACACCCTTGACGTCCAGGATGCCCCGGATGATCAGTTCAGACTTGAGGGTGTACGGCAGATAATTCGTGGCGTTGTTCACGATCTCCATGAGCTTGACGGAGGCGCCGTCGTTAACGGTCAGCGTGGCGTTCTTACCGATCACCAGCCGGGCGCCGACGTCCTGGAAGTCGACAGGCCCGTTGCCGAGGACCGGCTCATTGGCGCCATCCGGGACGTCCGTCGTATACCGCGTAACATCCGTCTCGATTTCTGTTGCATCTTCCGGGAGCCATTCCTCCGTGCGGATCACCATGGCGCCGAGCTTGAGGCAGGCGTCTTTCGGGATCGTCAGCCGGATGTTGTCCAGGATGTATTCCTCATCCAGAATCCCGGTCGTGGTGCCGTTTTTGAGCAAGTAACTGCCATCTTCCTGCTTCAGGAAGACGGCGGCGCTGCCCTCATCGTAGAGCGAAGTGTCCGGATGCAGGGTGACCGTCTGGCCTTCCGCGAGGTTGATGTTGTCGATCAGCACGATCCCGCTGCCGATGATCTGATAGGAGCAGTTGCCTTCCAGCGATCCGATGCGGTTGATCCCGGCGACGGCCAGCTTCACGACGCCGCTGTCCGCGGAGAGCGCATCCTGGCTGCCGTCGTAATCCACCATGGCGACGTACTGTCCGGCGATATTCTTCCAGCCTTTGCCTTCCGACCAGTGGGAGGATTCGTCCTCCCCGGCGCTGAAGGAGGTGCCGCCGATTTGGATCGAACTTGCGGCGGAATCGACTGAACCGCTCTTCGCTGCAGGAGTAGCAGCCGGTTCCGGGGCAGCTTCCTGATTCTGAGCCGGCGCGGACTCCGCGGTTTCATCTGCTGCAGCGTCCGAAACCGCCGGGGCCGGAGCATCCGAAGAAGGCGCCGCCGGTGCTTGCGATGTTGCCGGTTCGCTCGTTTCGGTGACCGGGCTGCTTTCGGGATCCTGCCCTTCCAGGCCTGCTTCCGCAGCGCAGAGGACAGCGGTCTGGGAAAGCATCAGCGTAAGCGCCAGTCCGGAAGCCAGGAGTTTGCGGAGCAGTTTATCAGAATTCTTATTCATATCTCTCATCTCCGTTTATTACGATAGAACAGGAAATAAAGACATTACACCATATTAATTATACTAAAAGAAAGCGCTTCTGGCTACAAAAAAATGACGGAGAGGCCCGCCTCTCCGTCATTTTTTTTCTCTTGTCAGATTATGCTATTCGCTTTCCGTCGGCTCGCCGTCCAGTGTGACTTCGGCCTCGGCTTCCGGCTCGGTCTTCTCCGCGAATTCCACCTGGAGAGAATATCCAGGCGCCACACCGGAGATCACCGGCTGGAAGATCTCCCAGATCGCGTGCTTGGCCGCGGTTCGCGCGACGTCTGCAGCGTTTTCGTTCTGGAGCTTTTCGACCATGCGGTTCTTGGCTTCGGTCGTGAGCTTCGCGACCTCTTCCGGTTCGAGCTTGATGGAACCGAAGGCCAGCACCGTCTCTTTCTCGACCTCGCCGAACTCGATGCTCTCGCTCGGGATGTTGATCGGCTCGAGGACGACGTCCGGCACGGTCAGGGTGACGGTCCGGGTCTCTTCATCCAGCGTGATGTCGGCCTTCTTCAGCCCGCTCAGGTCGACCGTGTAGATGGCGGTCCCGTGATACGTCACATACTGGTACTTCGTGAACGCTTTGAGCTTGCCGAGACCGGTCTTGGTGATCGTCGACACCTCCGAGATGTTGATCTGATAGACCTCCAGCTTCTGCAGCTCCTTCTGCTCACCGAGGATCGCCTCCTGGAAATCCGTCGCGGTATAGCCGAAGAACCCGTGGTTTTCGTTCGTCATATCGTGGTCTTCGACCGGGGCTTCTTTCGTGAAGAGCGCGTGGAACGTCTCCGTGAAGTTTCGCTTGTGCACGCTCATGACGACCAGCGTGAGCACGAGCGCGCCGCAGATCGCGCCGATCAGGAAGCCCCTGAGGAGGCTCATGACGCTGCGGCCGCGCGTTCCGGCTTTTGCCCCGCGCTTCGCGGCTTCTTCCACTTCCTTCAGAAGCGCCTCGTTCCCGTTCGGGAACAGTTCTTTCTTTTCTTCGCTCATCTCCAAGTCCTTTCTGTACAGGGCTCGCCGTTCGGGCATATCGCCGCGCACGGCTATCTGATTTATTATATCACAGTCTGTGCGGGTGTGGGATATGAATCCTGCACACAGTTCGTTCGGTTGTGATCCGGACCGGAGTGATAACCGCCATTGCATCCGGCTCGGGAGTAAAATATAATAAAGGAAGCAAGACAGGGATCGCATCTTTCAGATAACAGGCTCCCGGAAGCAGAGTATGTCATTTCGACCGGATCGACGCTGATCAACAAGACGCTGAAGCACCTGCTGCAGTTGAAGGATGAAAAAGCGTTCTTCATCCTGATGGGGCCGACGTCGACTTTATCTCCGACCCTGTTCGATTACGGCGTTGACGGGATCGCCGGGTTCGTCGTGATCGATCCGGAGAAGTGTTTCGACATCGTCGGGCGGAATGCGCCGGGGATGTTTTCCACCGGGATCATGGTGGATTTCAGGAAGGATGCTGTGATCGGAATCAATGGAGGAACAAGATGAACAAGCAGGAACTGTATGCGTACCTTCAGGAGAAGGGCGTTGAGTATGAAGTCACGGAACACAAGCCGGTGTACACGATCGAGGAGATGATCGAGATCGATCTGCCGTACCCGGAGATCATCGCGAAGAATCTCTTCGTGCGAGATGATAAGAAGCGCAATTACTATCTGATCACCGTCAATGAAGAGCGCCGGGTCAACCTGAAGGAGTTTCAGGCGCAGTTCGGGACGAGGAAGCTGAGCTTCGGCTCGGAAAACGACCTGATGGACCTCCTGAAGCTGACCCGGGGCGGCGTCAGCCCGTTCGGACTGCTGAACGACGAGGAATGCAAGGTGCAGTTCTACCTCGGCGAGGAGCTCGCGAAGGGCAGGATGGGGATCCACCCGATGGAGAATACGGCGACCGTCTGGATCAAGGGAGAGGACCTTTTGAAGCTGGTCCGCGAGCACGGGACGGAAGTGACGATTTTTTAAGCAGAAAGCTGACAAGGGGACGGGGCAGATTGTCAAGTAAGTGCAACACCTTCGTAAACCTCTT
>CAYLSR010000155.1:0-4875 GCA_964385855.1 uncultured Mogibacterium sp. | reverse complement strand
TGATCGAAGGCTGCCGCAGGGAACTCGAGAATCTGACGCTTTCAACGCTGTACGACAACCTTCTGAACCGTTCCGGATATCTGAAGGCGCTCGAGGACGCGAACACGGTCGAAGCAGACGGGCGGATCGAGAACCTCATGGAGTTCAAATCCGTCATCCTCGAGTTCGAAAAGGAACTCGCCGGGCAGGGGCAGGCGGATCTGCTGGCAGAAATCGAAGAAGAGCGCCGCGAAATGCAGGCGCAGGGCTTTGAGTTCCCGCCGCTGACCCCGCTGGGAGCGTTTTTAGAGAAAATGGCGCTCTTGGCGGAGATCGACAACAGGGAAGAGACGGAGGACGCGGTGGTCCTGATGACACTCCACAGCGCGAAAGGGCTGGAGTTTCCGGTCGTCTTCATGCCGGGCATGGAGAACGGCATGTTCCCGGGCGCGGCCTCCTTTGATGACGCGGGAAGGCTGGAAGAGGAGCGCAGGCTCTGCTACGTGGGGATCACGCGAGCGCAGAAAAAGCTCTATCTGACCAGCGCGGAAGTCCGGACCATCTACGGCCGGACGGATTACACGACGGAGTCGATGTTCCTCGAGGAGATGGACACCGCGTTCATGGACGGAGACAGGATTATGAAGCGGCGCCGGGAAGAGGACGGCGGCTGGTCCGGGGACGGCGGGTACGTCGGCGGATACTATTACCGCGACAGAACGATGGGAACGGCGGACGGATACAGCGGATCGCCGAAGCCGAAGCCATTCGACCCGCTGGCCTTCGCGAAGCGGCAGGCGGAAAAGAAGATTTCAAACGAGGGCCTTCAGATCGGCGACCGCGTCCTGCATCCGAAATTCGGAGAAGGGATGCTGATCACGCAGGACGCGAAGACGATGACGATCGTCTTCGATTCCGTCGGGACGAAGAAACTCGGCAAGGGATATGTAGATCTCAAGAAGGTCTCCGAGGACTGAAGAAGCCGGCACGATCCTGCACGGCACGGTCCGGTCCGGAGGATGAGAAAGGATGATCATGACTGAAAAAAAACAACGGATCCTGGAGCTGATCGAGACGCTGAACGCAGCTTCCAAAGCGTATTACGATGACGCGAGCGAGATCATGACGAATTACGAGTACGATGCGCTGTACGACGAGCTGGAAGCCCTGGAAAAGGAGACCGGCATCATCATGGCCAACAGTCCGACCCGGAACGTCGGCTATACCGTGCAGTCCGAACTCCCGAAGGTGCAGCACGCGAGCCGCATGCTGAGCCTGGACAAGACCAAGGACCGGGAGACACTCCGCGCGTGGCTCGGCGATCAGGAAGGGCAGCTGTCCTGGAAACTGGACGGTCTTACCATCGTGCTGACCTATGAGGACGGCACGCTCTACCGGGCGGTTACGCGGGGGAACGGCGACATCGGAGAGGTCATCACGGAGAACGTGCGGGTCTTTGCCAATGTGCCGGTCAACATCCCGCATCAGGGGCATACCGTCATCCGCGGGGAGGCGGTCATCAAGTATTCGGATTTTGAAAAGATCAACGAGGCGATCGAGGACGCGGACGCGAAGTACAAAAATCCGCGAAACCTCTGCAGCGGCAGCGTCCGCCAGCTCAACAGCCGCATCACGGCAGAGAGAAACGTGCATTTCTACGCGTTCACCCTGTCGGAAGCGCCCGGCATCGATTTCGGGGGGAGCCGGGAGCGGCAGATGCAGTGGATGGCCGGGCAGGGATTCGACATCGTCGACCACGTGCTCGTGAACGCGGATACGCTGTACGGGGAGATCGACCGGTTTGAAGCGATGATCCCGACCTTCGACATCCCGTCCGACGGGCTGGTCCTGAAGCTGGAGGATCTCGTCTACTCGGCGTCGCTCGGTGCGACGGCTAAATTCCCGCGGGATTCGATCGCCTTTAAATGGCGGGATCAGACCGCGGAGACCATCCTCAGGGAGATCGAATGGAGCCCTTCGAGGACCGGCCTTCTGAATCCGGTCGCGATCTTCGATCCGGTCGAGCTGGAGGGCACGACGGTCAGCAGGGCGTCGGTGCACAATCTGAACATCATGGAGGATCTCGAACTCGGGATCGGCGATACCATCACGGTCTACAAGGCCAACATGATCATCCCGCAGATCAGCGCCAATCTGACCCGGAGCGGCAGGATCGAGATCCCGGCGGCATGTCCGGTCTGCGGCGGAGCCACCGGGGTGCAGCAGGACGACGGGACCAAAGTCCTCCTCTGCACGAATCCGGCCTGCCTGGCCAAGCAGGTCAAGCGCTTTTCGCTCTTCGTCTCCAGAGACGCGCTGAATATTGAGGGACTTTCGGAGCAGACGCTCCTGAAATTCATCGGCAGGGGCTTCATCCGATCATTCCCGGACATCTTCGACCTCGAGCAGCACAGGAGCGAGATCGTCGTGATGGAAGGGTTTGGCGAGAAATCCTGCGATAATCTGATCCGGGCGATCGATGCCGCGCGGCGGACGACGCCGGCACGCCTGCTGACGGGACTCGGGATCCCGGGAGTCGGTGTGACGACAGCCGGGATGATCGCACGGAACTGCAGGAACGACATGACCCGGATCCGGACGCTATCGGAGGAGGATCTCCGCGGGATCGACGGGGTCGGAGAGGTGCTTTCCCGGGATTTCGCGGCGTTCTTCGCGGACCCGGACAACAGCCGGATGACCGATGAACTGCTCCTTAAACTCGATCTGGACGAAAGCTTTGAGGAAGCCGGCAGCGCGCTGGCGGGCCGGACGTTTGTCATCACCGGTTCGCTGGTCCGCTTCAGCAACCGAAAAGAGCTCAAAGAAGCGATCGTGAACGCGGGCGGCACGGTGGCCGGCAGTGTTTCCGGTGCCACCGATTACCTCATCACGAACGATCCGACGTCCGGCTCCGCTAAAAACCGCAAGGCGAAGGAGCTCGGCGTCTCGATCATCACGGAGGATGACATCTTCGCGATGCTCGGCCGGGAATAGTCCCGGCGCAGGGTCAGGACCCGGAAAAACAGAGATCAAAGAAGGGGAAAGGAGGAGAGACCGATGGACAACCTGGTTTTTGACATGGAACAGGCTTTCGATTATTCGGAAGAAAAGATCTTCGGACTGCTGGAGGAAAAGAAATACTTCCAATGCAGGGATGAACTCCTTAAATTCAATGAAGTCGACATCGCGGAGATGCTTCAGGACGTGATGCGGGAGTATGACATGCAGAAAGCGGTCATCCTCTTCCGGACGCTCCCGAAGGATATCTCCGTTGAGGTATTCGCGCACTCGACGTCGACGAGCAGGTCGAGATCATCAACATCATCACCGATCCCGAAATCGAGTACATCATGGATGAACTCGACTTCGACGACATGATCGACGTCCTGGAGGAACTTCCGGCGAACCTCGTCGACAAGATCCTCGAGAAGACGCCTAAGAACGAACGCAGGCTGATCAACACGTTCCTGAAGTACAAGGAGAACAGTGCGGGATCCCTGATGACCCCGGACTACATCAACCTGCGCAAGGACTGGACGGCGAAAGAAGCGCTCAAGCACATCAAGGAAGTCGGGATGGACTCCGAGACGATCTATACCTGCTATGTGCTGGACGGCGGGCGCCGCCTGATCGGGATCGTTTCGCTGAGATCGCTGGTCATCGCTTCCAGCAGCACGAAGATCCTCGATCTCATGCACGAAGACATCATCGTCGCGCATGTCGACGATGACCAGGAGGAGGTCTCCGAGCTGTTCAAGCGGTACGGCTATATCGCGATCCCGGTCGTCGACAACGAAGGCCGGCTGGTCGGTATCATCACCGTCGACGACATCCTCGACGTCATCGAAGAGGAGACGGATGAAGATATCGAGCGTATGGGCGGCGTCATCAGTTCGGATGACAAAGACTACCTCGACATGTCGGTCTGGGCGCACGTCAAGGCCAGGCTGCCGTGGCTGCTCCTGCTGATGTGCTCTTACTTCATTACCGGCGGCATCATCGCCAGCGCGGAGAAGACGCTGTCGCAGGTCATCGCTCTGACGATCTACATGCCGATGCTGACCGGCACCGGCGGAAATTCCGGCACGCAGGCTTCGACGCTGATCATCCGCGCTCTCTCCACCGGTGAAGTCGAGCTGGAGCTCAAGGACGCGCTGAGGGTCTTCTGGAAGGAATTCCGCGTGGCGTTTATCGTCGGTCTTTGCGTCAGCATCGTGAATTTCCTGCGGATCACCTATATCGACCACAACGGGGTGCTGGTCGCGCTGACGGTCTGCTGCTCCATGATTTTGGTCGTTATCATCGCCAAATGCATGGGCGGACTGCTGCCGATGGCGGCGAAGAAGATCGGGATCGACCCGGCGCTGATGTCCGGCCCGATGATGGCCTCCCTGACGGACATGTTCTCGCTGGGAATCTATTTTATGATGGCCTCCTACTTCCTGCACATCGGATAGTGCCGGAGGTTCGGTTGCCGGCCCGTTTGCGGAGCGCCGGCAGGGATTCAGTCAGTTATTGCTTCAATCACTTTGGAGGTGGATATGGAAAAAAGAAACATTCGGGGGCTGAAGGAAACGGCCCGAAGAATCCGGATCGACGCACTCAAGGCGATCCATGCAGCGAATTCAGGACACCCGGGCGGGTCGCTTTCGGCAGCGGACATCCTGACAGCATTGTATTTTGACGTAATGAACATCGATCCGAAGAATCCGAAGATGGCAGGCCGCGACCGGTTCGTCCTCTCGAAAGGACATGCGGTCCCTGCGCTCTACGCGGCTCTCGCGGAGAGGGGGTATTATGGTGTCGAGGAGATCCTGTCGCTGCGCAAGATCGATTCACATTTCCAGGGACACCCGAATATGAATGAGACCCCGGGAGTCGACATGTCGACAGGTT
>CAYLSR010000154.1:0-4881 GCA_964385855.1 uncultured Mogibacterium sp. | reverse complement strand
ATGAAGTACCAGGCGTGCTCCATCACCGAATTCCGCCTCATCGACCGCGACGAGGCTGTGACGTAACAGCCCTTATTGCCCGTCCTGTTCCGTCACGCCCCTCGAGCTTTAGTGACGTAACAGACTCTATTGATCGTCCTGTTCCGTCACTTCATTGAAGTGCATGTGACGGAATGAAGGCGCTTTTTATCCTGTTCCGTTACCGCGGTCACTCGGTCATCCTCGGATGACGTAATGGGTCATGCATCCGCACGTGTTACGCCACTTGAGTTGGCGGAACAAGCTATACATGGGGCTGATAATGCATCTTGGAATCGGGCCGGCACGGGGAGGTGAGAAAGTTTTGCTGAATCTGAGAAATATTCTATGGTATAATTCTTGATGGGTTATAGTGGGTAAAGAAATCCGGCTTTGGCGGGAATTAAATAGCTTTTGGAGGAATATATGCTAACTGTTATTTACTCTTTAATTGATGTATTGATCGTGCTGTTGTTGATCTACCTGTTCAGAAGATTTGTCAATCAGGTCCGCTCTGTTGAAGCGATGGTTATAGGCAAACTGGATGAGGTCTCTGAAACGACAAAAAAATCACGCAGAGTATTCAGTTCAGAAGACAAAACCACAAGTTCCGGATATGAACTGTGTTTGATTACATTTGCGTTGGAGAACGGAAAACAACTGGAGTTTCCGGTATATGATGAATTTGAAGATATTGATGTAATGGATAAGGGGATTCTGACATATAAAGGGAAGAATTTCCTGGCTTTTGAAAAATTCCGGGACCAATGACGGAAGGATATGGTTTTTAATTTCCATGAGGAATGATAGAAGGGATGACATCCTGTATGAAAAGGATTTGCAGACAGACTACAATCTACGTGGGTCTCAACGATTCGGTGACGCGTGAACAGAAATTCGAAACGCCGAAGTACATTTCGATCCTCAAGAAGGTATGCGTGAACTATAATGTCGCCTTTTCGCTGGACCTGATCGACGGCGGTTACATTCACGAGGATGGGACCTACGTCGAAGAAAAGACGATCGCGCTGATGATGATCGACGTTCCGAAGGAGACCGTTGAGGAGATTGCCAGGGACCTGTGCGCGTTTTTCCGTCAGGAGAGCGTGATGGTGGCGGAGGCGCCGGCGAAGGTGTTCTTCGTGCAGGAAAAACTCCTGGATGAAACCAGGTGATCCGGGTCCATCGTTGGTCCAAAGCAAGCTGTTGACCAAGAACAAAGCTGATGAAAGAGAGGATATGAAAGCAATCAAAGAAAAATATCTGCGGCCGGGTCGTAAGATCACGGATCAGTTTATCATTGCGTCCGTGTTGTCATTTTTGCTTGTCACGGTGGGATCTTTTCTGGTGCCGGGAGGCCTGTTGGTCGGTTCCGTCGAAAAGATTTTCGGAGGGGATCATGATGCTGCGGTGTTCCTCTTGGATTATTTTGCTTTTTTCGGTATCTGGATAACTACATTTCTGGTAGTCATCATCGCCAGGGGCAACAGACCGATGCTGCGGGCGGTGAAATACTGCAGTTCGCGCGTGCGGGGAGAGGCGGACAGTGCTGCCGGCCGCGCGGGGAATCGTGCCGGCAATAATTTCAGAGGACTGCTGATCGGGCTTGCGCTGGGATTCGGATGTAATGGATTCTGCGTCCTGATGTCCGTCCTGATGGGAGACATCTACCTTGAGTACAGCGGATTCAAACTGGTGCCGTTCGTGCTGTTCTTCCTGTGCGTATTCATCCAGTCCGCCGCTGAAGAACTGACAGACCGCTGGTATCTGTATCAGAAGCTCCGCAGAAGATATAAAGCGCCGTGGATCGCGATCGGTATCAATTCATTTGTGTTCATGGCAATGCACATGTTTAACCCGGGGGTAACGCTCTTTGGTTTGCTGCAGGTGTTTATCGTGGGAGTTCTTTTCTCGCTGTTTGTGTACTATTACAACGGCCTGTGGATTGCGATGGCTTTTCACGCGGCATGGAATTTCAACCAGAGCATCATATTCGGCCTGCCGAACAGCGGGATCGTGTCTGCCTATTCGGTGTTCAGGCTTGACGCCGCCTCAGCGACAAACGGCCTCTTCTACAATGTCAACTTCGGAGTGGAAGGCAGTATTGCGATCAATATAATCCTCGTTGCGCTGTGCGTCATTATTTACATGAAGAACCGCGGCAAGGGAGAACATACGGACATCTGGGCAGAAGCAGACGCGGCGGCGATCGAAAAAGCGTCCAACGCGGCGATCGAAAAAGCGTCCAACGCAGACGAAACTCCGGGCCGCTGAGAGACGGTCCGGAGTTCTGTGCGGATCGGTCCGGAGGACGAAGAACCGGTGCAGGGCGGCACAGGCCCTTTAATACTTTTTGACTTGCAATTCGCCGCGCAGCGCTAGAGCCGCGTTGTCCGCCAGTGCCTGCATCTCGTCCTCGCCCGGGAATTCGTAGATCGGAGCGATTTTACCGATGTAGCCGCGGAGCTCCCGGACAAACCGCTCGCTGAAGACGATGCCGCCGGTTAGGAAGATCGCGTCGACGTCATAGGACAGGACGGCAGCCATCGCGCCGACGTCCTTGGCGATCTGGTACGCGAACGCGCGGAACACCAGCTCCGCGTCCTTGTCTCCCTCGGTCATCTTCTTCTCGACCGCGCTGAAATCCGGACTGCCCATGTAGGAAATGACGCCGGATTCGTGTGTCAGCTTGTGCATGACCTCCGCCTTCGTCAGGCCGGAGAAGCACAGATCGACCATCCCTCTGTTAGGCAGGGAACCCGGGCGGTCCATGGAGAACGCGCCTTCGTCGAGGCACGGAGTGACGTCGACGCACTTGCCGTACAGGTGCGCGGCGACACTGACTCCGCCGCCGAGGTGGACGCCGATCAGGCGTGTCTCTTCGTATTTCTTCCCGAGCTTCCCGGCGGTGGCGCGGGCGATCCTCTTGTGATTGAGCGCGTGGAAGCCGCTCGTCCGCTCGATGCCTTTCAGGCCGCTCACCCGCGCGATGTCGGACAGTTCATCCGTTGTGACCGGATCGCACAGATAGGACGGGATCCCGCAGGCATCCGCGATCTCCTTCGCGAGGCGGATGCTGAGCGCCTGCGTTCCGAGCCCTCCGCGTGTCGGCTCCAGCGCGTCGACGATCACATCCTCGTCGATCAGATAGACACCGGATTCCATCGGCTTGAGCGGACCCGCTCTCGAAATGACTGCGTCGAACGACCCGAGTTCGTAGCCCGCCTCTTTGATCGCCTGATACACGCTGTCCCGCCGGAAATCAAACTGCGTCAGCGGCGCCTTGTGCTCCGCGAGCAGCGCGGAATCGTAGCGGATCGTAGTACCGAACACCTTGTCGGTACCGTCATAAATCGCGATTTTGGAGGAAGTCGCTCCAAAATTCATGGCAAGTATTAGTTCTCCCATAGTCCCCTTCCTTTCTGAATCTGAATACCCTAATTTCCCCGCAGCAGGAGTGATCCTGCTATGTCATATTCTAGCATTGCGGTACGGAAACGTCAATTGGACCCGTCTGTTTGGATTGCCCCGCCGCGGAAAAACCTGTATAATATAACGGATAGGACAATCACGGAGTGAATCAGGGAGACGTTCGGAATGAAGAAAAGCACTTTGACGTTGCCTGTATTGATCAAATGAAAGTATTCATCGTCAGACATGGAAAACCCGAAGGGGTCGAAAAAAGAAAGAGATACCTCGGGGCCACAAACGAAGCGCTCAGCATGGAAGGCATGAGGCAGGCGGATGAGACCGGACGGCGCATCGCGGATGCGATCGGGAGAAGACCGTCGCGGCTGATTTCGAGTCCGCTGATCCGATGCCTTGAGACCGCGAGGGTCCTCCGCGAGCACCTGAACTGCGTGTTCACGGAAACCGACAGCAATTTAAAAGAGATCAACATGGGGATCTGGGACGGCCGGTATTTCGATGAGATACAGGCCGAGTTTCCTGCGGAATATGAGGCACGGGGAAGAGACCTGTGGAACTACAAAGTCCCGGAGGGCGAGAGCTTTGCGGAAACGGGACGCCGGTTTCTTTCCGCTTTTCAGGACGCGACGAAGCGGGCCTCGGAAGAGGACGTGATCATCCTGGTTTCGCATGCGGGAGCCATTCGGGCGGGCATGAGCCTGCTGACGGACACGCCTTTTGAGGAGTGGATGGGAAGAAGGATCCCTTATGCCGGAGCTATTGTTGTGGACTTAAAGCACGGCGAAACAGGGCAGATCGATTACTGGTTCTGATATCATAATGCCGGGACGTTGCAGTTCCGGCGGAGGAAAAGATCGACCGGCAGCATGAAAGAAAGAGAGCAGATGATGATAGAAATCCGAGAAGGCAGACCCGAAGATGCCGAGGCTGTATTGGCATATACAAAGATCGTCGGAGGTGAAACCGACAATCTGACATTCGGCGCGGAAGGGCTGGGCGTCACTCCTGAGCAGGAGGCTGAGTTCCTCCGGGGGATCAAAGAGAATCCCCGCGCTGTGTTCCTCTGCGCATGGAAAGACGGGGAGCTGATCGGCACCGGGTATCTCGAAGCGATGAACAGGCGAATGAAGCATCGTTCCAGATTGGCGATCTCGATCCTGAAGTCCGAGTGGAACAAAGGCGTCGGAAGTGAGATGATGAAAAGGCTGATTGCGTTTGCCCGGGGAATCGGCGTTGAACTCGTTGAACTCGAGGTAAGATCGGACAACAAACGCGCCATACACTTATATGAAAAGTTCGGCTTCAAGCGCATCGGAACATCACCGGCATTCTTCAGGATCGGTGACGAATACATCGATTTTGAACTGATGTATCTGGATCTGCGATGAGCACATCCCTGAGTACGCGCAGGAAGCAGCCATGCTTTGTATGGGA
>CAYLSR010000153.1:0-4929 GCA_964385855.1 uncultured Mogibacterium sp. | reverse complement strand
GCTTGCTGTCTGCGATGTAGTACCCATGACGGAAGAACTGGAAGCGTTCGCCCGCCTTTGCGTCCCGGATGGAAGGCTCCGCATAGCCCCAGGTCTCCCTGCAGGAGTCCGGATTGAAGACCATGTTGCCTTCTTCGTCGTACTTCATCATGACATCGTACTCGCGGATCCGGATCTTTTCCGCCGTCCCGGCCTCCACGAAGTGGATCGTCCCCTTGACCTTGCGGCCTTCAAAACCGTCTCCGCTCCGGGTCGCAGGATCGTAGGTGCAGCGGAGCTCGACGATCTTGCCGTCCTCATCCTTGATCACCTCGTTGCAGGTAATGAAATACGCGCCCTTGAAGCGGACTTCGTTGCCCGGGAAGAGGCGGAAATACTTCTTGACCGGGACTTCCATGAAGTCCTCCCCGTCGATCCAGAGCTCACGGCCGAACGGGATCTCGCGGGTCCCCATCTCCGGCACGTTGCGGTTGTTCTCGATGGTGCACATCTCGGTCCGGTCTTCCGGGTAATTGGTGATGATGACCTTGATCGGGTCCGTCACGACGTTCCTCGCCTCGACGCGGTCCTGCAGATCATCCCGCACGAACGCTTCGAGCTGTGCGATGTCCACGGTGGAGTTGGACTTGGCGACGCCGATCTCATCGCAGAAGTTCCGGATCGCCTCCGGCGTTTAGCCGCGGCGGCGGATCCCGGCGATCGTCGGCATTCTCGGATCATCCCAGCCCTCGACGCAGCCCTCATCGACCATGCGCTTGAGATAGCGCTTGCTCATGAGCATGTTGGTGATGTTGAGGCGCGCGAACTCGATCTGGCGAGGCGGTTCCGGCCAGAAACCAACCTCACGGATGACCCAGTCGTACAGCGGGCGGTGGTCCTCAAATTCGAGCGTGCAGATCGAGTGTGTGATCCCCTCGATCGCGTCTTCGATCGGATGCGCGAAGTCGTACATCGGATAGATGCACCACTTGTCACCGGTATTGTGGTGCGAAGCGTGCGCGACACGGTAGATGACCGGATCCCGCATGTTGATGTTCGGGGATGCCATGTCGATCTTCGCCCGCAGAACGACCTCTCCGTCCGCGAACTCGCCGGCGCGCATCCGTTCAAACAGATCCAGGTTTTCTTCGACGCTTCTGTTCCGGTACGGGCTCTCCTTGCCCGGCTCCTTGAGCGTCCCCCGGTACGCCTTGATCTCCTCCGCGCTGAGGTTGCAGACGTAGGCCTTGCCCTGGCGGATCAGCTCGACCGCCGCCTCGTACATCGTATCGAAGTAATCCGACGCCCAGAGCCGTTCGCTCCACTCAAAGCCCAGCCAGCGCACATCTTCTTCGATCGCGTCGACGTACTCCGTGTCCTCCTTGACCGGATTGGTGTCGTCGTACCGCAGATTGCACTTGCCGCCGTACTTGAGCGCGGTCCCGAAATTAAGGCAGATCGACTTCGCGTGCCCGATGTGCAGATAGCCGTTCGGTTCCGGCGGGAACCTGGTGATGACGTGGTCCCATTTTCCGTTTGCCAGCTCCTCATCGATGATGTCGTGGACGAAATTGCCGCGCATCTCCTTGTATTCGTTTGCTCTGTCGCTCATAAAGAATCTCCTTCGTGTCTGTGCAGATACAGTATCTGGACGGTGTATAACATATAGAGTATATCATACTCCGCCCGATTCAACAATAACCGTGCCCGGCATTGTCCTTCGCCCGGGAACCCGTCAGATGTCGGTCCTCGAGAGGATCGCCGCCGGCGTCTTGCGCATCGTCCGGAAGACCGGGATCAGCCCGACCAGCAGGTTGAAGACGATGATTATCACAAAGGCCGCGACCGCGACGAACGGTTCGACCAGGTACAGGCCCTCCAGGTAGTCGGTGATCTTGACCAGGTTCAGCAGGATGTAGTACATGATCGCGATGCCCGGGATCGCGGTGACCAGCGTGATCGCCAGTATCTCCCCGGCAAACATCCGGTAGATGTCGCGCTTCTTCAGCCCGATCGCGCGCATGATGCCGACCTCCCGGATCCTGGACAGGAACGAGGACCGGAGCATCAGGAACATCTCGATCAGCGAGATCAGGAGGATGATCCCGGCCACGACCAGTCCGGAGCGGATGGTGCTCTTCTGCGCCTTCAGGTAGTTGGTGCGGTCGCGGTCGTAATTGATCTTGGCGGACAGCCCCAGATCTTTGATCTCCTGCAGGACCATCTCCGGATCTTCCGCGTAGACCGCCATGCTCTTCTGCCGGCCGATATACTCCTGCCGGAGCGTTTCGGCCGTCACGTAGCAGATGTCCGCCCGGCGGTCGCTCGTGTAGAAGCCGACCAGCAGCAGCTTGTGGCCGTTGACTTTCCGGTCGATGGTCTTGCCGATCTTGAAGCCCTCTTCTTCGTAATGCGAATTGTTGACGATGACCTCGTAGACCTCGTCCGGCTCGCTGCCCCGCTTGATTTTGACGGCTTCCGGCGCGAGGCTGTAGTCCATGACCTGCAGGCCGTCTCCTTCGCTTCCCATCTCGTAGGCGCTCCAGTCCTCAAACGAATGAGCGTTTTCGTCGTCTCCGTACTGCACGTTGGTCAGGATGTACAGGTACTGGCTCTTCGGGATGAAGATCGACGGAGAATTCGTGTCGGAGATCCCGACGATTGTATAGTCGCTGAGGTTCGGCACCCGGATCTTCCGGCCCAGGAACTGATCCATCGAGGTGATCCCGACCATTTTCCCCGCTTTCGCCTTGAGGAACCGGTCGAGGATCATCTTGTCGATCACGATCTCGTGATCTCCCTCCGGCACGCGGCCGGCAAACAGCTCCGCTTCGGAGAGCATCTCCGCGTAGACCATGGAACCGGTCAGCCCTGCGGAAGCCTGTGACGTCTGGTAGTAATCGTCCATCGGCATGGACAGGCGGATCTTGGAGTCGCCCGGCAGGACGTACTCCACCCCTTCGAGCGCCGCGACCTCCTCCAGAAGCGCGGATTCATGGCTCGGATTGGAGACCGTGATGTAGTGTGCGTTGGTCGTCAGGAAGTCCTTCTCCTCGATCTTGAAGATCCCGCAGACATTGCTCGCCGCAAGGAAAGCGAACATCGCCGCAAAGACGAACCCGACCAGCAGCAGCTTCTTGAGGAACCGGAACTTCCCAATCGCCTTGAAGCCGTTCCAGAGCATGTTCCACGGCGTGTACAGAGAGCGGTACCGCGCCTTGAAATTCGCCGGCAGGCACTCATCGTAGCGAAACTCGTTCTGCTCGTAGATGCTCGAGTCCATGACCTTATAGTGGTCGTCAATCATCTCGATATTGGAATTCTCATCGACGACGTTGAAGTGTCCGCCCGTATCGATATACAGGTTGCCCCCGCGGATCACCATCCGGATCTCCGCGCTGCGCTCCGCGTCGCTGTACAGGTCGACCTGCGTCTCCCCGTCGGCAAAGCTCTTTTTGACCGGGATATCCTTGAGGTAGATCTTGTTTTCGAGCTGGTAATCCAGGTAGCGGTCGCTGTCGTTCTGATAGTCTTTAACGACCTTGCCGTCTTTGATCTCGATGATCCGCTCCGCGTAGAACTCCGCGAGCTTGCGCTCATGGGTGACGAGCAGCACGCACCATCAACTCCTAACTCCTAACTCCTCACTCCTAACTCCCAAAGCCCTTTTTCCGACACAATTTATTTTTCGTCAAGTTTACGGTCTATTATTCAGTCTATTTATTTTCAGTCTGTTTAATAGACTTTTTTTGATTTTTCTTCAAAATGTATCGAATTTAGTCTATACTTTGTTCTGTATTGCGTTTCACAATTTAATGTGTTACTATAATATGGCATTGTGATAAAAAGCAATTGATAATTCTAATTAAGAATTTTGGAGGGAAAAGAATGTCAACAAACACCATCATTATTCTCGTTGCGTTTGTCGTGTACATGGGTATGATGATCCTCATCGGCGCTCTGAACTCTAAGCAGAGCAACAACGAGGACTACTTCCTCGGCGGCAGAGGTCTGGGCTCATGGACAGCGGCGCTCTCGGCGCAGGCGTCCGATATGAGCGGCTGGCTGCTGATGGGTCTGCCCGGCGCGATCTACGTCGCGGGTACGGGCGAGGTCTGGATCGCGATCGGTCTTTTGATCGGTACCATCCTCAACTGGTTCCTTGTCGCCCGCAGACTGAGAAAGTACACCATCGTCGCGAACAACTCCCTGACGATCCCGAGCTTCTTTGAGAACCGCTTCCACGACAAGAAGGGCGTCCTCAAGGTCGTATCCTCGATCATCGTCATCGTGTTCTTCGCGGTCTACACCGCTTCGGCGTTCGCTTCCGGCGCGAAGCTCTTTGCCAACGTATTTGGCTCGGGCGCTGACGACCATACCGCCTACATGATCGGTCTGATCGTCGCGGCTGTCGTTATCCTCGTCTACACCCTGCTCGGCGGCTTCAAGGCGGTATGCTACACCGACTTTATCCAAGGCTTACTCATGCTCGTCGCAATCTTAGCTGTTCCGATCATCGCGTATATCGGTATCAGCGGCGATCTGACCGGCGCGCTGGCTTCAAAGGGCGTTACCGATCCCGCGGGCTTTACGAGCCTGATGAAGGACAGCGAGGGCAACCCGATCTCCTTTGTATCCATCATTTCCAACCTCGGCTGGGCGCTGGGCTACTTCGGTATGCCTCATATCCTCGTTCGCTTCATGGCGATCAAGAGCGATAAAGAGGTCAAGAAGAGCCGCGTCATCGCCATCGTATGGGTCATTCTGTCTTTGGGCGCCGCGTCCTTCCTCGGTCTGGTCGCGAGAGGCTTCCTCAATGAGGACCTTGTCGCTTCGGGCAAATCCGAGGTCGTATTCATCAAGACCATCCAGCAGATCTTTGACGGCAACGTGATCCTTGTCTTTATCGGCGGCATCTTCCTGTGCGGTATCCTTGCCGCGATCATGAGT
>CAYLSR010000152.1:459-4956 GCA_964385855.1 uncultured Mogibacterium sp. | reverse complement strand
GCCGCCGACGTCGATGACGGTGTCTTCCGGGTGAAACAGCCGGTTGGCCTTTTTGAAAGGATCCGAGACCCTGTGCACGCTTTCCACCATTTCCAGCATGCGGATCATATCGACATCGAGCTTTGCCGTATCGCCGATCAGGCGCAGAAGCTCACGCCCGCCTTCCGCAGAGGTATCCACCTCCAGCCCCCGCTCCGCGATCCAGTTCATCAGGAGCATCTTCTCCTGTGCCGGCGTATCCGGCTTCAACGTGATGATCATTCCGCCTTCCCTTCCTGCTCCAGAAATGCCCGGAGCGCCGGCAGCGCCGCGCGGGCGGTCTCCACGCCGATGCGGTACACCGCGAGGATCTTTTCCGGATCGTGCTCCACCCGGCTGATTTCAAGTTCTTCCGGCGGCCGGATGACGAAGACCTGCCCCGCCCGTTCCTGCTGCCGGATGTATGCGGTCGTCTCATTGTAGACCACATGACGGTTCCGGATCGCCTTCAGGATGCGCGGCATCTGCCGCAGGGTGATCCGGAAGAACGGCAGGAGCTTGTTCGGGCCCTTGACGTAGTCCTCCGGACGGGTCAGGATCAGCACGTTGCGGTCGTAGCCGATCGACTCGAAGTACCGGATCGGGATCGAATCCGCGATCCCGCCGTCCAGGAGCCGCTGCCGGCCGATCCGGACGACCTGGGACACCATCGGCATGGACGCGGAGGCCCGGATCCAGTCGAGCGCCTCGTCATCCAGCACATCGCAGCGATGATAGACCGCTCTGCCGGTGTCCACATCCGTGCAGACCACGTAGAACTCCATCGGATCGCTGTCATACCGCTCCTTGTCGAACGGATCCAGCTCATACGGGATCGTCTTGTAACAGAACTCCGCCCCGTAAAGGTCCCCCGTCTTCAGGAGCGAGCGCACCCCCGCAAACCGCGGATCTTTGCAGAACCGCAGATTGTAGGACAGGACCCGCCCGATCTGATGCGATTTATAATTACAGCCGAAGGCCGCGCCGGCAGACACGCCGATCGCGCCGTCAAATTCGATGCCCGCTTCCATCAGCACATCGATCACCCCCGCGGTGAAGATCCCGCGCATGGCGCCGCCTTCCATGATCAGTCCCTTTTTCATGAGAAACCCTCCTTCGATAATTTGTTATTATAACACAGAACAGCCCTGTAATCCATCCGCCGGATATGTTATACTGTTTGGGTAATTGGCATTATCAATCAACTATTCATCAGCATATCAAGGAGGCATTTTAATGAAGCTCTGCATCGATTCCAGACAGGTCCGCGAAGGCGACATGTTTTTCTGCCTGATCGGTTCCTCTCTGGACGGACACGATTTCGCGGAACAGGCCGTGCAAAACGGCGCGAAGGTCATCGTTTATTCTCACGACATCCCGTTCACCGACCGGGAAGGCGTCATCTACATCAAAGTCGAGGACACGCTCAGGGCGCTCAACGAGGCGGCCAACACCATCAACGGCCGGCCGAGCGAATTCCTGAAGATGTTCGGCGTCACGGGGACCAACGGCAAATCCTCGATCGCCTGGCTGATCAGCAAGATCTACTCCAAATATGTCGGCACCTGTGGCTACATGGGCACGATCGGCGGCGCCATGGGCGACAAGTCCTACAAGATCAATCTCACGACGCCGGATGTCATCCCGCTGCACGAGACCCTCGCGCAGATGCGCAGGGACGGCGCGGTGGCGGCTTCCATCGAAGCCAGCTCGCACGGACTCATTCAGGGCCGCGTAGACGCGATCGATTTTGACTACGCGATCTACACCAACCTGACCCGGGAGCACCTCGACTATTTCCACGACATGGAGACGTATTTCCTCTCCAAGCGGCTGTTCTTCGAGCACCTCAAGCCGGAAGCCGTCGCGATGGTCAACGCGGACGACCCGTACTGCGAACGCATCCGCGAGGTCTGCACCGGCAGATTCATGACCTACGCGATCGACGCGGAAGCCGATTACAAGGCGGAGGACGTCGTCTACAGCCCGGAGGGCATGGCGTTCACCATCGTCTATCAGGGGCAGCGCTGGCCGATCCGGACCAACCTTCAGGTCACCTACAATCTGTACAACCTGCTCGCGGTCGCCGGCACCCTGCATCAGGCCGGACTCGATATGGAGGACATCGCCCGTGAATTTACCGACGTCGTCATCCCGGGCCGCATGACCGAGATCCGCCACGGACAGAATTTCCGGGTCATCGTCGACTACGCGCACACCGACGACAGCTACAACAAACTGTTGCACTATGTCCGCTTCGACCTGCCGGGCATTCGGAGGATCATCACCGTCTCCGGCGCGCCGGGCAAGCGGGACTCCGGCAACCGCCCGATCTTCGGCCGCATCCTCAGCAAGTACTGCGACCACTCGATTCTCTGCGAAGAGGACTACCGGGATGAACCGCCTTCAAAGATCGCCGCGGACATCGCTTCCGGCATGAGCGAGGGATACTCCCACGAATACATCGAGAACCGCGCGGAGGCGATCCAGGCCGCCGTCGACATGGCGGAGCCGGGAGACATCGTCCTCGTGCTCGCCAAAGGCGCCGAGAACTACCTCGACAAAGCCGAGGGCAAGGTTTTCTGGGAAGGCGACGACGTTTCGGCGGACAGAGCCGTCCGGAACAGACTTGCTAGAGAAAACGGCTGATCAAAAAAAGCAGAAGGGGCTTCCCGCGCGGGAAGCCCTGTTTTCTGTCTGACGGATATTCTATTTGCTCCACTCAAACACTGCCAGAATCAGCTCGTCTTCTCCCTGATTCTCCAGTACCGGATGCTCTTCCGGAAGCAGGGCGACCGTTTCGCCGGCCTGCAGAGTGTCTTGTCCGTCGATCTTCGCAAGTCCAATGACGACATAGATGGCCCGGCTGTATCGTTCGTCCGGTAGAAGCTCGATCGTCTCACCGGGCGAGACTCTCCGGCAGATCATTTTCCCTTCCGCCCCCTCTTTGAGCATGAGGTTCAGATCCGTCCCCCTGCCATAGCAGCGGATGGGTACCTCCCCCTCAAACTCGAACACCTGCAGCGGTTCCAGCAGTTTCTCCCGGCCATTCGGAAAGACCAGTTTCGCGGTCCCCTGCTGCATCATCAGAAAACGGTGGACACCCGGAAGCAAGGTGAAATCTGACACGTCTTTTTCAATAACCGCGCTGCCGTTAGCTGCCGGTGCGCGGCTCCAGCCAGATTTCCCGGGTAATGCCCCCGTCCCACTCCGTCGTTTTATAATGCTTTTCCCGCAGGATCTCCACGGCAATGTTACCTCCCTGACAAATTCTCTCACTTGATTATGCCACAGACACGTGAGTTGGACAAGATACCCGTTCTCCTCTAAAAAGTGTTGACAAAGAGTGCGTGTATATTTATAATAACAATGTTATGTTTATACTTATTGATGACATTGAAAGGACCCTTCAACGATGGACAAACTTTGGGCAGGACGGACAATCGGCACCACGGCCGATCTGGTGGATGAGATCAATTCTTCGATCGCAGTCGACAGGAGACTCTACCGGAGAGACATCGACGGCAGCATCGCGCACGCAAAAATGATGGCGAAGCAGGGCATCCTCTCACAGGAGGACGCGGACCTCATCATCGCAGGGCTGAAAGGCATCTGCGACGACATCACCTCCGGCGCCCTTCAGATCGATCCGACCGCCGAGGACATCCACATGTACGTGGAAGCCGTCCTCACCGACCGCATCGGCGAAACCGGCAAGAAACTCCACACCGCGAGGAGCCGGAACGACCAGGTCGCGCTCGATACCAAGATGTACTGCAGAGAAGAGATCCGGAGCATCCGGACGCTCCTCCGCGAGCTGATGAAGGTCCTCTGCAATAAAGCCGAGCAGAACCTCGAGGTCATCATGCCGGGCTACACACACATGCAGCATGCGCAGCCGGTCTCCTTCGGGCAGCACCTGATGGCGTACGCCATGATGTTTGAGCGCGACCAGAGCCGGCTCGAGGACTGCCTGCGGCGCATGGACCGCGCCCCGATCGGCGCCTGCGCCCTTGCGGGCACGACGTTCAACATCGACCGGCGCTACGAGGCGGAGCTCCTCGGGTTCAGCGACATCATGCTGAACAGCATGGACGCGGTCTCCGACCGGGATCACTTCCTCGAGCTCCTGTCCGACCTCGCCATCATTATGATGCACACGTCGAGGCTCTCGGAGGAGATCATCATGTGGGCGACCACGGAATTCGGCTTCATCCAGCTGCCGGACGAATACACGACCGGCTCCTCGATCATGCCGCAGAAAAAGAATCCGGACGTCGCCGAGCTCTGCCGCGGCAAGACCGGCCGCGTCTACGGCAACCTGATGTCCCTCCTGACGACGTTCAAGGGGATTCCGCTGGCCTACAACAAAGACATGCAGGAGGACAAGGTGCCGCTCTTCGACTCCGTCGAGACGGTCAAGCTCTGCATCGAAGCCTTCATCGAGATGGTCGATGTGATGATCGTCATACATTTGAA
>CAYLSR010000152.1:0-449 GCA_964385855.1 uncultured Mogibacterium sp. | reverse complement strand
GTACGAATCCGCAAAGAAGGGCTATATCAACGCCACGGACATCGCGGACTACCTGGTCACCAAGGGCATGCCGTTCCGCGACGCCTACAACGTGTCCGGCCGGATCGTCTCCTACTGCCTCGGGCGGAATGTCATCCTCGAGGATCTGCCGCTGGAGGAATACCTGCAGTTCTCCCCGCTGTTCGGCGCCGACATCCATCAGCGCCTGCAGCTCAAGACCTGCATGGAAAAGCGGAACTCCGAGGGCGGGACCTCCCCGTCTTCCGTCCGGAAACAGATCGAATACATCCGCGCGGTCTGCCTGCAGTAAGCGGCCGCAGGGCGATCAAAAAGGGGAAGCACCTCGGTGCCTCCCCTTTTCGGATGGTTCTGTTTTCTGTTGCTCAGTTCAGGATTTCACAGCCGTCGAAATTGACGCCGATCATCTCTTCGAGTTCAGCGCTGATGCT
>CAYLSR010000151.1:0-4969 GCA_964385855.1 uncultured Mogibacterium sp. | reverse complement strand
AGGTGCTGCAGCACTTGTTCTTCATCAGCCACGACTGGAACGGGCAGAAAAACAGGATGCAGATCATGTCGCAGACCGAATACGCGCTGCACAGCAGGATCATGATCCCGTCGTCCAGGATGCCGCGCATGTGGAGCGCGCCGAAGGCCGCGTTCAGAACGATCCACACCAGCAGGATCACGATCACGGCGTTGTTGTCCTGCACGACGACCTGCGTGTTGCCGGACTTGATGTAGTTTTTGGCAAACTGTTTCTGGCAGCCGGGGCTCTCATATCGGGACGGAAAGAAACGGAACACCATCTCGATCATGAAGACCAGCCAGGTCACGACGATGATGAGCGGCCGCTTTTCCAGGGTTTCCGTGATCGGATCCCCCATATTCAGGCGATACGAAACATAGCCGATCAGCAGCAGGATGAACAGGATCGACCGGTATAAGATCCGTATGTAATGGAGTGTGCTCACCACGGTGAGTTTCTTGCCGCGAAGGATCATCGCCTTCCCCTCTTCCGGAAGCAGCCGGTCCCGGCGGGAGCCGCAGGCTGCTTTCTGACTCCATTGTACCATAACCGCGGCATCCTGTCACAAAAAAACAACCCGAAGCGTCTCTGCTTCGGGCTGTTTTGCTCAGATAAGCGCGGACATCAGTCCTCGTAGGTCTTTCTCAGGATGTAGAATCCGTCTGAGTTCGCGTCGATGATGATGTTGCCTCTGTCATCGACGACGACGTCCTCGGTGTACGCCATCATCGGGCCCGGGAACGGGAAGAACTTGTGGGTCGGATTCGGAGGGATGAAGTATGCCTTTTCCTTGATGTAGAACGGATCGGAAACATCGTAGATCCTGAGTCCGGCCTGGAAGTAGCAATCGTAGACCACATCGCCTCTCTGCTCCAGCCACGGCTTGTTGCTCATCGGCTCATGCACGTTGTGCGGTCCGAACGGTCCGCCGCACGAACCCTCCGCAAGGCCGTAGACGTTGAAGTTCGGCGCCGGGAAGTCTTCCGGGACTTCCGGATACGGGAACTGCGCGATCATGACCGGATGGGTCGGATCGCTGACGTCGATCATGTGCAGGTTGTTCATGGCCTGCGCTTCCTTTACGACGCCGTCCTTGATGAAGCCGAACCGCTCTCCCTCGTTCGTGACCACGACCAGGTCTCTGCCCGGCAGCGGCAGCGCGGTGTGTGTTCTCGCGCCGGCCAGTCTGCTGGAGAACGCCGGCATCAGCTTCAGCTGTCCGAGCGCCTTCGGCCGGGTGACGTCAGAGATGTCCAGGACATACAGTCCGTCTCCGCAGTAACCGCAGTAGACCTTATCGCCGACGACGAACGGAGGCCCATGCAGCCAGCCTTTGTCCATGAAGTCCGGATTGTGCGGCGCGGAGTGGTCGACTTCCCTGCCCGGTACACCGTAGATGTACTGGTGAGGCGCCCACCAGCGGCCGACCTCGACCGGATTGGTCGGGTCCGCGATGCTGACGATCCTGTAGATCAGGCCTTCAAACTCGTCCGCTTCCGAGGACAGATGGACATAATCACCGCCGTTATACATGAATCTGTGTACGCCCATGGAATACGGCACGCCGCAGTCCCAGTAACCGAGATACTGCGGATTCTCCGGATCCTCTTTCAGATCGTAGATCATGATCCCCGGCAGGCTCTTCATTTTAGCGCGGTCACCGACCAGGACGCTCGGTCCGGAACCGGAGGTCAGCGCAAAGATGAGCTTGTCTTCCGCGATCTGGAGTTTCGGGATCGAAGTCGTCGGATATTCATCGATGTCAAATGGAAGCCATTTCTTGATGAATACCGGGTTGCGCGGGTCCGTGACGTCGCTGATCATGATGCCGACGCCGTTCGGACCTGCGGCAAATGCAGCTCCATAGAGAAGGTACCTTCCCGCTTCCGTCCTGTACAGCGCCATCTGGAACATTCCGCAGGTGCCGTCCATGTCACAGAACGAAAGGACTTCGAGGTTCTTGATATAACCGTCGTTCCCTTCTCCCTTGGAGTAAAAGTATTTACCGTTACCCATATTTACTCCTTGTGTCTTTCCTTTGCTGATCCGGCTCCTCCGATGGACGACTGCCCGATACCCAGGGTGGAGCGCTTCAGCACTATACGTTATAAAATTATCGTCAACTAAGACGCGAGCAGCTCGTTTTACTTTTGCACACTGTTGATAAGTCTGTGGATCTTATCGAGCAGCGCGCCGACGTAGTACACGCCGACCAGCATCGCGATGGCGATCTGGACCGGCAGGTTCATCAGCGGTGTGACCGTGTCAAGATTCATCGTCAGGATGGCGATCAGCAGTGCAAGGGTCAGGACTTCTTTTCTGGACATCTTATCTCATCGTGATGTAGCCGTGATACTGCATCAGATTGTCGGATCTCGCGATGTCGGACAGGAAGATGCCGGTGATGCCGTAGGCCTTCTTGAGGTACGGGAAGTCCGGGGTCTGCGCCCATGCAGGCGCCTTGCAGGTCTCCGCGGCCTTCTTCGTCGCGGTCACCCATGCGCTCGGGCACTGGAACCACATCTCGACGACGCGGTCGAAATCGGTGTTGTTGACATCCTTCTGGATCTTGCTCGTGACGCAGCGCAGGCACTCGTCCTGAGCGGTGTAAGCCGGGAGGAATTCCTCAAACAGCCACTTGTCGCCCTCTTCGATGCTGACGCCTTCCGGATAGTTCACGCAGAAGTTCCAGCGGTAGTTCGGACCGTCCTCGACCGTCCGGCCTTCTCCCTTGAGATCTTCTTCCCACCAGACTGGGACGAAGATGAAGACGAACGGTACGGTGCCGAGATCTTCGTTGCCCTTGGTCGATCTCGCGTCATCGCCTTCGATGTTGACTTCTTCGCTCTTGTCGATGAACTTCGAATCGCCCATGTCCGGGATGTTGTTCTGCCAGACGAGAACATCCGTCGGGAAGTACTCGGTCAGGATCTTGTGATGATCCTTCGCGAACGAGAACGCGTTCGGGTTGGCCATCCAGTAGTGCTCCGTCAGCTGGAAGCGGACCGTACCGAATCTCTCACCGCCCGGAGGGGTCGGAAGTGCCTGATAAAAGGCATATTTGGAAACATACGGGCCGAACTGCGAGATGCTGTCCGGAACGTGATAGCGGTACAGCCAGTTCTCCAGCTTGATCCGGTAGTCTTCTTTCGCAAGGTCGACGTAAATCAGACTTCTTACAGGGTAAAAATCAGGTCTGTTCATTTGTTGCTCCTCTCTGTCATCAAGGATCGATCAATGGATGATCCATTTGATCTCATAGAATTACTGCTAATATTTTATCAGAAGAATCCGCCCTCGTACAATATGAATCCTGAATTTCAGTGGATAACCAAACAGTTATCTTATAAAGAACAGAGCACCCCGCTGCAGGGTGCTCATGCTGTGCTTCAGTTGTCGGATTGACTGTTCTTAGTGAGGCATCTCCGGAGCCGGCTCGCCGACGATCTTGCGGGACCACTTGTCCGCTACGCCATTCCAGAACATCGCGATGATCAGGGTCGGGATGTAGCATGGCATGAAGCCCTTCAGAACCGCAGCGATATACGGTCCGAATGCGAACGCACCGCCTGCAAGCATGCCGACAGCGGTCATGATGAGATCGAGAATGACGCAGAAGATCGCCGCGACGACGATGTTCAGCAGAAGTCCGAACTTGAAGGTGCCCGGCTGAGCGTGCTTTGCGGCGAACGCGAAGCCAAGTCTTTCCGAATGCAGGAAGTTCACGAAGAATGTAACGACATATGCGAGGATCGCCATTCTGATGTAATTCGGACCGTTCAGGCTGCCCGGCGCGTCGATGTTCGAAAGCGCGAGCGCTACAAGTGTGATGACGAGACTGAGCGGCAGGTCCATGATCAGCGCGTATACAGCGGTCAGTTTATTGCTCTTTTGCATGATTGTTTCTCCCCTCTTAACCTTTCCGTATCTGTGAGTTTTATTCCGTTTGCTATATTATAGACGCCTTGCAGAAAAAATAACAACACATATTTCCTAATAGAAAAGATAACCGAATCGTTATAGCTTTTCGGTCTCCTGCCCGCCTCTGACGATGCCCGCCATCACCTCTGCGGCGAACGAAGCGTGTTCGCTGATGCTGTTCTTCATCATCGCGACGCAGACAGCGTCCTTCGCGTCGATCGGGATCGTCAGAAGGTCCTCCGAGCGGATCGCCCAGGACCATTCATCGGTGACTGCGATGCCGAGGCCGTTCCGGACACAGGTGATCATGGATTCGTTGTTGTGGACAAACTGGATCTCCGGCGTAAATCCGTACGGCTGGAAATAGCCGTCGATGATCCGGGTGATCATCTTCTCCGCGACGCCCCACGGCGCGAAGACCGTCTCCCCTTTAAAATCCCGGACGGACGGCGATTCCATCGCCGCATACCGGCTTCCGGCCGAATAGACCAGCAGCTTCTGGAGTTCCGCGACGCGTACGGTATCGATCTCGTTGAAATCACAGAGCGAGTTTTCCATCGTCAGCGCAACTTCGATCCCGCCGGTGAGTATCAGCGTGGAGATCTCTTTGGCTCCGCAGCAGTCGAAATACAGCCGGGTCCGCGGATATGTCTCTTGAAAGCGTTCGACGAGTTCCGGAATGATCCCGGTCAGATCCCAGCCCTCCAGACAGCCGATGTGAAGCTCCTCGATGTTGCCGTGCTGCAGCATCGCAGCCTGATGCTGAACATTCCTGAACTCCATCTTGAAGTCGCTGAAGAGCTTGAAATACAGCTCGCCCGCCTCGGTCAGCCGTATTTTTTTGTTGTTTCTGCTGAAGAGCTTGACGCCCAGCTCCTTTTCCATCAGCGCGATCTGCTTGGAAATCGCAGGTTGAGAGACGTAGAGCTCCTCTGAAGTCTTGGTGAAGCTCAGGTTGGTGGCGACAGCCATAAAATAATCGATCTGAAGATCGTTCATGATCTCTGCTCCTTCTGATGCTCGGAGC
>CAYLSR010000150.1:0-4975 GCA_964385855.1 uncultured Mogibacterium sp. | reverse complement strand
AAAACTCCTGACGCTTGTCAACTGAAAATTGAAATTTCCTTGCAGAAAGTGTAAGATAATAACAGCACTTCTGTTATAGCCGGAAAGGAAGCGAACCTTGAAGACGTTCACCCGAGATTATCGCATCGAACCCTATTGCAGCCCGGAATTCGACCGGTACTTTGCCGGTCTGAATCCGTGCGTCTACGATATCGAAACGACCGGCCTGACGCAGGGCCGCGGCACCGCGCGCGTCATCCTGACCGCCCTTTTGATCCCGACGGAGACCGGTATCCGCATCACGCAGTTTCTGGCGGAAGATCCTTACGAAGAAGACCGCGTCCTGCAGGCGACGATGCAGTTTTTTATCGACAATCAGATCGATTACGTCATCACCTACAACGGTGCAAGCTTCGACCTGCCGTTTACAAACCGGCGGCTGGAAGCGACCCGCCATCCGTTCCGGCTCGACCTCTACAACCTGGATTTCTACGCGTTTCTGCGGAAGTACAGCGTCCTGCCTTCCGCGCTGGATTCCCTGTCCCAGAAAAGCGTCGAGCGGTATTTCGGCATCGGAAGCGACCGCCGGGATGTGATCACCGGCCGGGAGAGCATCCGCCTCTACTACGAATACACCCGTACGTCCAGTCCCGTGCTGGAAAAAGTCATCCTCACGCACAACCGCGAGGACGTCCTGCAGCTCTACCGGATCCTGAAGATAGCCGGGTACGAAGACTTCCGCTCGATCCTCCGGGAGGGCGATCTCCACCGGGCGCTGGCCGACTTCGGTCTGCCGGTCCGGATCCCGGCTGTGGGAGCAAAAAAGCCTCTGCAGCAGGAAGCCGCGGCATTCACGTGCCCGCTTCAGCTCATGCCGAAGCTGCGCCGGGACTCGATCCTGATCCGGGGCCGCCAGTTCCGCGCGCCGTACCTGCAGCAGCAGGACGACGAAGCGATCGGAAACGGCCCTGTGGTCCTGAACGGTCCGCTCCGGCGGTATCCGCTGAACGCCGCGGTCTTTCCGGATCTGCGGAACGACCTGACGGCGCAGTTCCGCTCAAAGACAGCCGACTTTGAACTGCAGCTCCCGCTCCGGTCTTACGGAAAAGCCCTGTACTATCCGATCACGCACGCTCCGGATCCGGAGGCGCTGAACGGGCCGGTCGCACGAGCGCTCGGTCTCGGGGACCTCGACACGCTCATCAACGGCAGCCTGATCGCGGCCGGCGATGAAGGTGAAGCGTATCCGCTCGAGATCAACCTCCTCGCCCTGCTCAAGACCGCCCGCCTCTACCAGGCGCTGACGTCCGGTCCGGATACCGCGGAGTACTCGCCGAGCGGCCGGGTCATTTCGTAGATCGCCTTCCGCTCTTCCCCCTTTGTGATGCCGGAAAGCGCCAGATAGCACAGCTCGTTGTACCGGTTGAGCAAGTTCAGCTGCTGCAGCGTCAGCAGCTCCGGCACGACGGCCTCCGTCTGGATCGGCACATAAGTGATCGGCGCCATCTCCAGAAATCCTTCAAACCGCAGCGATGCTCTGCAGAGCATCAGGTTTTCGTGCCGCACACCGAATTCCCCTTCGAAGTACAGTCCCGGTTCCGCTGAGGTGATCATGCCTGCTCTGAGTTCGATCGGCGCGCCGTCCTTGAGCCAGCAGATCGACTGCGGCCCCTCGTGAACGTTGAGCTGGTATCCGACGCCGTGTCCCGTCGCATGGTCGAATTCCAGACCGAGGTCCCAGAGCGGCTTTCTGGCGATTGCGTCGAGCTGGATATCCATCAGCCCCTCCGGGAACGTCGAACCGCACAGCTCCAGCATGCTGGCCAGCACCTTCGTATAGACGACCTTTTCGGTTTTTGTCAGTGGTCCCATCGGGATCGTGCGCGTCACATCCGTCGTCCCGCCCGGGTAATGAGCACCGGAGTCGACGAGCAGCAGGCCCTTTGGCCGGATCACAGCATCGGTCTCCTCCGTCGGGATGTAGTGGACGATCGCCGCGTGTTCTCCGTATGCGCAGATCGTCTCGAAGCTCGGCTTGATCGCACCGAGTTCTCTGCGGTATGCCCAAAGCTTTTCCGCCGCCTCCAGTTCGGTCACCGCCCTGCGCTTCACCTCGTCCCGGATCCACAGGATGAACCGGGTGACCGCGAGTCCGTCCCGGACATGTGTCTCCAGGATACGGCTGATCTCCTTCTCCGTCTTGATCGCCTTGAGATCCTCGATCATCCCCTCGTGGTTCTCCGTAAGCACCGCCGGCAGCTCGTTGGCGGTGACGACGACCGCGAAGTTGTTTTTGGATGCGTCCAGCACCAGAACTCTGGCGGAGACGTTCTCCAGGAACGTGTAGAATTCATTGTATTCCCTCAGCGTCACGCCGTGCCGCTTCAGATATCGGCGGACGGTCTCGTCCGTCTTGCGGGAGTCGATGAACAGATACGCGTTTTCCTGATCTACGTAGGCGTAGCTGAGCGCCGTCCGGCTGTACTCGATCTCATCTCCGCGGAAATCAAACAGCCACGCGATGTCATCCAGCGCGGTGAAGACCGCCGCGGAATACATCCCGTGCGTCATGATCTGTTCCCGGATCTTCCGGAGTTTCTCGCGGATCTCCGTGTCCCGGTACGCCCCCGGCAGGATCTTGATTGGGCGGCACGGCAGCGCCGGACGGTCCGTCCAGATGTCGCCGACCAGATCGACCTTGGCTTCCAGATCGACGATTCCCATCTGAAGCGCCGGTCCCAGGCTGTCCACGATCTCCTCGACCATGTAATACGGGACCGTCCGGCCGTCAAAGCCGATGAGGTGCGGGCTGCCGGCGTTCCCGGACACCTCCCCTTCGTCTTCTCCGTCCTCGAACTGCTCATCCAGCATCGCGTCACCGGCCGCTTCAAAGAACAGCGGAAGCGTCCGGATGTCGTCCGATCGATCGTCCATCACGTGCAGCTCGATCCCGGTCCCGGCGAGCTCCTGCTCCGCCTGGATGCGGTACCGTTCGTCCGTCCACAGATGCGCGTTTTCTTCCGTCACGACCATCATCGCGTCCAGCCCGGTGAACCCGGACATGTATTCGAGCGATTTAAAATAGTCGCAGACGAATTCGCTCATGTGGAAGTCCATATTGGAAATCAGGTACAGAGAAATGCCCTCTTCGCGCATGCGCTTTCGGAGGGCATCGATCCTCTTCTGAATGATTTGAACTGATTGTCTTTTCACTTTGACTCCATTCATTTCCCGTCAGGCCGGCACGTCCCGCGCCGGCGTCCGTCAGTTGTTGTCCACCTTCCGGATATCCGCAAACCCTTTGTCTTTGCCCCACACCGTGGTGATGTGCTGGATCGTGGCGAACGCCGTCGGATCCTGCTCCGCAATGAATTGCTTGATGCGGATGCTCTCTTTCGGCGTGCAGATGACCGTCAGCGTCCGCCGCTCCGTGCCGGAGTACTCGCCTCTCGAAACGTGCGACGTGACAGCGCGGCCGATATCGTGCAGGATGAAGTCCGTGATCGGCTGTGGGTCCGAAGCGATGATGTCGAACTGCACGAACTGTCCGCTGACCCCGACCATGATCATCGAGATCACCTTTGCCGAAACGACCGCCGCGACGACCGCGTACAGCGCCACGTTCATGTTGAAGACGAACGCGGAGATCAGGATGATCGCCCCGTCCATCACCAGCTGGATCGTCCCGATCGGGATGTAGCTGAAGACCTTGTATTTGAGCACCCTCGCGATGGAATCCGTTCCGCCGGAAGCATATCCGCCGATGTAGCCGATGCCGGTCGCGAGCCCGTAGAACAAGCCGATCAGCATCGCCGCGAGGAACGGGTCCGGTTCCTCCAGGAGCACGTACCCCGACCGTTCAAACAGGTACAGCATCACGGGGTATGTGAAGGAAAGAGCCAGGATCTTGCTGACGTCTTCCCATCCCATCGTGATGAAGACAACGACGACCACGACCATGGACATCAGGTAGTAGAGGACCGAATAGTTGATCGGGAAAAAATGCGTGATCAGCCGCGCGATTCCCGGCAGCCCGCCCGACGTCATGCCGCACGGGATCATGACGCAGATCTGTACGAACGCTCCGCAGAAGGCGGAGGACACGATGATGAGGATCTCGCGAAGCGCCCTGCGCGGCATGATCTTTTTCTTTTTGCCGGAGCTTTTATTCTGCTCTTCTCCGGCCTTCTGATGATTATCCATGGATCAGGTATTCCTTTCCGAAAACATCCACGATGAGAATGGTATAGCTGCCTGCCGAGATGAACCGGATGCAGTCCCAGTCCTCCGTGACCGTCACGTCCGCCGAGAACGGGTCCTGCCCGCCCGGATCGATCATGATGTAGTCGATCAGCTTCATAGGGTCTTCCTGCAGGATCCGTACCGCGTCCCCCCGGTCCCTGATCGGGATATGCCCCTCATCGAGTTCCGGCCGGAACTCCGTCAGGGCGGCCGTGTACAGGTATTTGCCGCTCTCGAGCTCTTCCCGCCGGAGCACTTCCAGCCTGCAGCGGTCCGTGAGCGGAGCCTGCGCTTCCGTGCGGTGATATTCATAGCCGGACCGGATGCCGTTCAGGCGCTTTTTGGCCGCCGCGACGGCCAGCTCCTCCCGGTCGCAGCCGATATAGGACCGCCCAAGGCGCGCCGCCGCCTCCAGGAAAGACCCGGAGCCGCAGAAGAAATCTCCGACCAGATCGCCCGGTTCCGAGGAAGCCTCCACGATGCGCCGCATCAGTTCCAGCGGCTTCTGCGTCGCGTAGCCGGTCCGCTCCTTCGACGTCCGCCCGACCATGTCGATCGACCACACATCCTTCATGTTGACCATGGTATACCAGCCGTATTCATCCCGGTACTCCTTGACGCCCTTGAACCGGTACGGCTTGAGGCCACGGTTGTAGGATTTTTCCTGCGGCACGTTCAGGTAGTAGCGCGGAGTCTTGCTGTAGATCAGGATCGTGTCGTGCTTGCGGGAAAAGTGCCGCTTGCCGGAACCGCC
>CAYLSR010000149.1:0-4981 GCA_964385855.1 uncultured Mogibacterium sp. | reverse complement strand
CACCGGAAGAGGTTTACGAAGGTGTTGCACTTACTTGACAATCTGCCCGGTTCTTCTGTCAGCTTTTGCCCGGCAAAAGCTGACAGAAGAACCGTCCCCTTGTCATCTTCAGTACGCTATTTCAAGCAACTTCTTCTCGATCCTGAGCGTAACCTCCAGATAGTACGCAAGCTCCGCATCACTCATCTCTGACTGATCCATGTTCTCCATCTGTTCGAGCATGTCTGCCTCCTCAGACAGAAGATCCAACATCTCACTCATAAGCGCCAGATCGGTTGTGTCCTCCTGATACCGCTTCATCACATCACAATAGTGATCAAACCATGCTTCATAGTCGTCCATGGTCTTCTTGAACTCCGGAGATATCAGTCCCGAATCATTATCAACCGAATCGCTGTCAGCCGAATTATTATCATCTGAATCTTCTTCGCCGGAACCACCAGCTGCAGGTTCAACCTCCGTCAACTTCGCGGACCTCACAACCTTTTTAAAGTCCGGCAGGTAATCCGCAGTTGATTCGTCCTTCTGCACGAAAATCAAGCCTACCACCGTGTGAATCGACTCGTTGTATAGAAGCTCCACTCTTCCTGAGCATGAAGTGCCATTTACCTCATATGTGAAAATATTCCCGTCGCTCTTCGCGTCCTTGGAGATCCCACGTATCACGTTCTCGACAAAACCATCATAGCTCTTGTCAAAATCTTCTCTGCTCCCGGAAACTTCATCGTTTGTTGCAAATCGTACGATTGCCTCACCATTAGCAATCTGATAGAAAGAATCTGTTTCGCCTGTATGTTCTTCATCCAAAACATAGTAATCCGGGATCTCGAAGCTGTACCCTCCGACTTCGATCACCTTATTCGTCTTCGAATTGAACCCGGCCCGATCTTCTCTGGCCGGCTCCTGCGCCTGCGTATCCGACCCGCCGCAGGCGGCCAGCGCCATCATCACCACCAGCGCCGCCATAACCGCTATGACCTTCTTCATTTTAATCACTTCTTAAACACCTCCATTTTCAGACGATCCCGCCCGCCGGTTCATTCATTCCGGCAGACTTTTTCAAACATCTTGTCCAGCAGCCCTTCCTTTACTTCAGCGTCTGATGACAGTTCGTCGATCAGCAGCAGCATGCTCGCGACCGAGATCTGTTCATCGATTTCTTTCCTCCTTTCCCGCAATTCTTCAAGTCTGGTTCTCAGTTCGGCTTCGTCCATTTTGTCCGCATCCCCTATTACAACCGCTATGTTTTCGACAGGAATCCCGATGCTCCTCAAGAGCACGATTCGCTTCGCCCTTCTTACGGCTTCGTCATCATACAGCCACTCTTTTCTGCCCCCTGCTCTGCGCACCGTGGGATGCAGCAGCCCTTTTCTGTCGTAGTACCTTAGTGCATTCACTGTAATGCCCGTGATTTCAGTGACTTTCCGGATCGTATTCAGCGACATCACATACCCCTCTTTCCAACTATACATCTCGTTGTCGCGACGAGGTCAATGCCTTATTTGAAACACTCCGGCTGTTTTATTTCACTCCTTTCCGTGCAGCGCCCCGTCGTAAGAACGTGTTCCTTATAACAGGCGTTGTAATTTTTGCGAATTCCGGGCATGAAAAAAGCGAAGCCGCTGACCTTTCTCGTGCAGCAGCTTCGCTCCTTGTATTTTGTCTTATTTGGGCGTCAGTTCGACGTCTACGTTTCCGTAACGATCTCGCTGGTCCATGTGTCGATACCGCCGAATTCATAGATGTTCGTATACCCCATGGCTGCCAGCTTTTCTGATGCCTGTTTTGAGCGGTTCCCCGTCCTGCTCGCGGGCGTCATTTTGTCGGGTCGTCTGCGTAAAAGCCCTCGCTTTTGCGGCTGTCTCCGCATCCCCGGCTGCGATATCATAGACTCAGGTTCCCGGGAAGGAATCCACCGTAACAGCTCATTTTAAAGGACAAAGAGTACAGGAGGCAAATTATGGCACTTTCATTAGATTCCAAGATCAAGGATATCATGCGTTCCCCGGAGGGCAAGGCCGTCATGGAAAAGTGGGCTCCGGGCTCCACGACAGACCCTCGTATGAAGCTCGTCGGCGCACTGACCTATCGCAAGCTGCTCAGCTATCCGGAGTCTGCCGAAGTCGCGGTTCACGCGGATGAGATCGACGCCGATCTGAAAGCCTGCTCGAGATAGCCGCTTCTCACGGCTGCCATTCAAGGCATATGGGGCGCCCGCCTGCCGGGCGTCTATTTTTTATTTGTTGCTGAGGACAGCCTCGAGGTCCATCGCCTTGAGGACCATCTCAAGCTGGAGACGCTTGTCCGGGTCGCTGAAGTCGGTCCCGAGGTCCCGCTCGATCCGCGCGATGCGGTCGATCAGGGTGGACCGGTGGATATACAGTCTGCGGGCCGTGGCCGTGTAGGACAGATTTTCTTCGAGGAAAGTCCGGAGGGTCTCGAGATAGGAGATCCCGGACTCCTGATCGTGCTCCAGCAGCGTCGCAAACCCGGACGGATAGTAGGTCTCGACCGGCAGGCCGCCCAGCGAGTTGATGATCATCTCGGGGAGCGCGTAGCTCTCGAAATAATACAGGCATTCCCCCGCCGCGAGGAGAAGGCCGTTTTCAACCGCGGACAGGGCTTGCCGGCAGTATGCTTTTACATTGAAAAGGTCGCAAAACTCGTTGGAGATCCCCGCGCTGAGGCTCATGCTCTGAATGAAATCGGTTAGACTCCTGTTGAGCGGAACCAGCGGGTCCGACGCACCGCCCGCCCGGATCGCATCGATATTGACAAAAGCCAGAATATCTCCGTCGTGCTCGAATGCGTAGGATTCCGCAAATGTGTCCTCAAAAATATCGCAGACGTAGGACATCGGCAGCCGGTTGTGGCTGCTGGTATAGCGGAGACAGACGCACCGGTACGCGGTCTGGCGGTTAGCCCCTGTGAGCAGCAGCCGCTGAGACTGCGAGAGTGGCTGTTCCTGTACCAGATTTCGGAGCACCCGTTTGATCGACGCCTCCGCCCCGTTGATAATCTGCGGATCCTTGGCGATCGCGAGCTGAAGGAAATCCGCAAGGTGCTCCGCAAGTTTGTCCTCGCCATCCGCAAAGTCCTCATCTTGCACCATGATGACGAGGCAGCCTTCGTACTGGTCATTTTTATTAAAGAGATTGACGCAGAGCGTCTTGTTTCCGTAGAGATCCAGGCGGATCGCGTTCCGGCGATCCATCATCAGGTCCGACGCGGACAGATATTGCGACATTGCGCCGTAGTTGAGGGAGCCTCCGTCCGTGGGCAGCCAGTTGCTGTTGTTGGTCAGTGTGGCGGACCCTGCGATGATCCGAAAGGTCTTGTCGAGAACGTACACCGGCTTGTGAAAGATCGCACCGGCTTCTCTGATGATGCCCTGGATGTTTGGCTCCTCGATCAGCCCGCGGAGCATCCGGGTCTGCCACTCTTCGTACTTGTCGTAGATGCTCTGGATGAACTGGTAGACGCCGAAGAACTCCGCGCGGTTTCGAATGAGGATCACGCACATCTTGTCTTTATAGTAATTGAGGGTCAGGTTCTCACCGATGCAGATCAAAACGCTGTTCTGCTGGATCCGCGGGCGCTTCGGCAGGTGCTCGACCGTCGCGAGGTACAGGTGGTCCGAGAGAAACAATTCGTCGGTGTCCATATAAAACTCCGGCCGCGGGAGATGAAGATCGCGCGACCGCGGGCCCGTGATCTCTGCCTTGTAAACCGCCTTTAATTCGTTGAAAAGAATGTCTGCGTTTAATTTCATCGTTTCAACCTCCCGATCACGGCGAACCGGCAGTTCGCTCCCCGTCATTTTGTAGGGTTCTTTGCATATATTCTAACACGTATACGGCTCGAATTCTACCCGGAAATCCGTATGATAGAAGTAGTATTACAGGTGCAGCGCCCTGCCGGCACAACACCTGGACCGCAACTATCATCCACTTCCCGGGAAAACGAATAAGGAGGTACAAATTGTATGGTTTTTACTGAATCCGATAAGGCAATGCTGCAGAACTATATCGCGACCGCAAGACCGTTCGCGGACATGTTCTCCGTCAAGGGTAAGGTCGCGCTCGTGACCGGCGGATCATCCGGCCTCGGCTTTGACATCACGCTGCGGCTCCTGCAGGGCGGCGCGAAGGTCGTCATCGCGTCAAACTCCCGCATCGAGGAGGCTGCGGCCATGTCGCTTCTGATCGAGCAGGGCTACGAAGGCAGCGTCCAGTTCTTCTTTACCGATGTCCGGAATGAGGACGAGGTCAAGGCGCTTGTCGACTTCACCGTCGAAACGTACGGTTCGCTCGACATCTTCGTCAACAGCGCCGCGATCTGGAACTACGCCAAGGTCTATGACCTGCCGAAAGAAGATCTCGCGCTCATCTTTGAAACCAACGTCTACGGCGCGTTCTACGGTGTCAAGCACGTCAGCGGCTACATGAAAGAAAACGGGATCCCGGGCAAGATCGTCCTGATCTCCTCCAACAGCCCGGTCATGCCTTACCCTCTGTTCGGCGGCTATCCGCACTACGCGTCCAGCAAGGCTGCGGTCATGGGCCTGGTCACAGAGGCGGCCAAGGAGCTCAAGCGCTTTGGCATCATGATCAACTCGATCGCCCCGGGCGGCATGGTCACTCCGGGCGCGGCCAGCAACCTCGCCAGTGAATTCATCACCGAAGAGCAACAGGATGAATTCTACGAAGAACTGATGGTCTGGCAGGTTGACGGTCAGCTTCCGGTCGATCAGGTCGGCATCATGGCGTACACCTTCTGCACGCCGGTCGCGGACGGGATCACCGGCGAAACGATCTTTGTCGACGGCGGCGCCTGCCACAACATCGTCAAGTACCAGGCTGCGATCGACGCATATCCGGAAGAAGAATAGCCGGAACGGGATCCGAATGAATAGTTTAAAAAAGTGTTAAACAAAATGAGTAAAAAAAGTGATGAAAGTATTACGCCGGATTCGCGCGAA
>CAYLSR010000148.1:0-5030 GCA_964385855.1 uncultured Mogibacterium sp. | reverse complement strand
TAGTAAGATGAAAAGAACATATCAGCCAAAGAAGAGACAGCGTCTGAAAGAGCACGGCTTCAGAAAGAGAATGGCTACGGCGAACGGAAGAAACGTCCTCAAGAGAAGAAGAGCAAAGGGCAGAAAGAAACTGTCCGCGTAGGAAATCTGAAGATTTCGTATCATTATGGCGCTCCGCAAAGAGATCTTAAGAAACCAGAAAAATTTTAATGCCGTTTACAAGAAGGGACACTCGAAGGGCAGCCGGTATGTGGTCGTCCTGTATAAGAAGAATGGTCTTGCTTATACACGAGTTGCCTTTTTGGCTAGCAAGAAAGTCGGTAACAGCGTCCGCAGGAACCGCGCCAGGAGACTGATGAGAGAGGCGCTTCGGACGATGGACGCCACCGTGAAGCAAGGGTATGATATCATCTTCGTCGCACGCAATACGATCGAAGGCAGGAAGTGCGGCGAGGTGCAGAAATGCATGTACGGAGCGATGAGAGCTTCCGGGCTGCTGGAATGATACGAAGGAAACAGAAAACAAGATGGGCACCATCCTCAAGAAAATTTTAATCATGATCATCAGGGGATATCAGATCTTTATCTCGCCGCTTTTCCCGCCGACCTGCCGGTTCACACCGACCTGCAGCACCTATTTCATCCAGGCGCTGGAAAAATACGGCCCGATCAAAGGCACATACCTCGGAATCCGACGGATCCTGAGATGCCATCCGGGAAATCCCGGCGGCTACGATCCTCTGGTGTAGTTAGGAGTCAGACTTATGGGTATTATTGCTCGCCCGCTCGGATATCTGCTCACGCTCATCTACAGCGTGATCGGCAATTACGGTATCTCCCTCATCGTCCTGACGGCCATCGTCAGATGTCTGCTGTACCCGCTGTACGTCAAGCAGATCAAATCGACTGCCAACATGCAGGAGATGCAGCCGAAGATGCAGGAGCTTCAGGAAAAATACGCGAACGACCAGCAAAAGCTGAACGAAGAGATGCAGAAGCTCTACAAAGAGGAGAACTTCAACCCGATGGGGGGCTGTCTGCCGATGATAATCCAGTTCCCGATCATCATGGGTCTGTTCGCGCTTCTCAGAAATCCGCTGATCTATATGACGGATGAGAAGATGTGGTTCGCGATACACGAATCCTTCCTGTGGATCAACGACCTCGCGCAGCCGGATCCGTGGATCCTGCCGATCCTCGCGGGCGTCGGAACGTATTTTTCATTTGCCATGACGCAGCAGCTGACGCAGGCGGACGCGAACAACAACCAGATGAAGAGCATGAATCTGGTCATGAAGTACTTCTTCCCGATCAGTATTTTCGTGCTGGCGAGAGCGTATCCGGCAGGTCTGGCGATCTACTGGGCATTCGGACAGTTCCTGCAGATTTTCTTCAACCTCCGCATGAACAAGCTTCGCAAGGAGATCCGCGACAAGCAGGAGCACGCGAAGCTGGTCGCGCGCGCGGAGAAGGAACTTCGCAAGAGGAAGAATGCAAGAATGAAAGGAAATCGTTGATAAATGAGAGTTTCGGAAAAATGGGGAGGCGATGTAGATGCTGCTGTTGAGCTCGCGCTTCGTGAACTCAGACTCACCATTGATGAAGTAGACGTGGAAGTGCTGGAGGAATCCTCCAAGGGATTCCTGGGGATCGGCTCCAAGCTGGCCCGCGTCAGAGTGACCGCGAAAGAGGACGCAGCAGATCATACACGCAAGGAAAAGAGTACTTTCGACGATATCGACCGGATCCTCGCTTCGCTCCCGGAAAACAGAGCGATCGAAGTGCCGGATGAGATCCGCGAAGAGTACGACAAGTACGAGAAAGAAGAAATGGAAGATGCCCGCGCCAGCATGAAAGCCAGGGCGAAAGCGCGGGAAAAAGAAAAGAAGAGTTCCAGAAACAGAAACCGCAATTCCAGAAAGAAGACGCCGAAGATCGAAACATCGATGATCTGCGACACCTCTAATCTGGAGCCGGCGGAAGACCATCCGGTGGAGAAATTCCTTCGGGATATCGCGACAGAGATGGGAATCGACCTCGATTTCCACGTCAAAACCGGCAAAGATCTGGTCTATGTGGAGATCACCGGAAAAGACACCGGAACGATCATCGGCAAGCGCGGGCAGACGCTGGACGCGGTCCAGTATCTGGCGAGCATCGTGGCGAACAAGGACAGCAGCGAGTACATCCGCGTCGTCCTGGACGCTGAGAACTACCGGGCGAAGAGAGAAAAGACCCTGATCAGCCTGGCCAACCGCCTCGCGGGCAAGGTCGAGAGGACCCGCAAGAGCATCACGCTCGAGCCGATGAACCCTTATGAGAGAAAGGTCATCCACGCGACCCTGCAGGATCATCCGAAGGTCCGGACCAGGAGTGAAGGAAAGGATCCGTACAGAAGGGTCCTCATTGAGAGAAAATAGGTTGAAAACGGTCCTTCTGACGGGACCGTTTTTTCATCGAAAGAGGAGCAGAACATGTCGGATACGATTGCAGCCATTTCTACGCCGATCGGCGAGGGAGGGATCGGGATCGTCCGCGTCAGCGGCAGCCGGGCCCTTGAAATCATGCGTAAAGTCCTGGAAAACTGCCCGGAGGAGGTCCTTCCGAGGCACGCGTATTACGGGAAGGTCCGCGATGAAGCCGGGCAGATCCTCGATGAGGTGCTTTGCATCTACATGAAAGCGCCGCACAGCTACACCTGCGAGGATGTCGTGGAGTTTCAGGCGCACGGCGGGACGCTCTCGCTTCGGCGGATCCTCCGGGAAGTCCTGCGCGCGGGCGCCAGGATGGCGGAGCCGGGCGAGTTCACCAAGCTGGCGTTTCTGAACGGGCGGATCGACCTGACGCAGGCCGAAGCGGTCATCGACATCATCCGGGCGAAGAGTGAGGTGCCGCTGATGCTCGCAGAGGATCAGCTGGAGGGCAGGCTGGGAAGAGAAATATCTTCTATCAGAAGAGAATTACTCGATCTGCTCTCGCAGATGGCGGTCAACATCGACTTTCCGGACGAAGATATCGAGCAGTTTGCCTATGAGGAGTTCATTTTGGCGATCCACCAGTGTCTGGAGAAGACCGGACGGCTGCTCCTGACCGCGGAAGAAGGGCGGATCGCGCGGGACGGGATCCGGACGGCGATCGTCGGGAAGCCGAACGTGGGTAAATCGTCCCTGATGAACGGCATCCTGCGCCAGCAGCGGGCGATCGTCACGGAGATCCCGGGGACGACCCGGGATACGATCGAGGAGACGGCCAACATCCGAGGCGTCCCAATCATCCTGACCGACACCGCCGGCATCCGGGAGACGGATGACCGGATCGAGAAGATCGGGATCGAGCGGTCCCGGGAGGAGCTGGCTCGGGCCGATCTGATCCTCTTCGTTCTGGACAGCAGCGAGGCGCTGAGCCCGGAGGACCGCGAGATCGCCGCGGAGCTGGCCGGGCGAAGGGTCCTCGTCCTGCTGAACAAGCAGGATCTTGAGGGGCAGCTGCGGGAAAAAGAGATCCGCGCGCTGCTGCCGGAGGCGGAGGTCCTCCGGACATCGCTTCTGGAGATGGAGGGCGCCGATCCGGTCATCGAGAAGATCAGCGAAATGTTCCTCTCCGGGATGTCTCTCCGGCAGGAGCGGGCGATCGTCTCCAATGAGCGCCACCGGGACGCGCTCTGCAGGGCGGAAGCGTCCCTGCAGGCGGCCGAGCAGCTGCTGACCGCCGGAGAACCGCTGGAAATCGCGGAGATCGACGTCCATGCCGCGTACGATGCGCTGGGAGAGATCCTGGGCGAAACGGCTGGCGATGAGATTCTGGATCATGTTTTTTCGAAATTCTGCCTGGGGAAATAGCAAGAAAATGGAGAGAGTATACGAAAAGTACCCGCTGATGGGCGAATATGACGTCATCGTGATCGGCGCCGGGCACGCGGGATGCGAAGCCGGCCTGATCGCGGCGCGCATGGGCATGGAGACCCTGCTGACGTGCATCAATCTGGAATCCGTGGCGATGATGCCGTGCAACCCGTCGATCGGCGGGACCGGCAAAGGGCATCTGGTCTGCGAGATCGACGCGCTCGGCGGGGAGATGGGCCTCAATATCGACAAGACGTTCCTGCAGAGCAAGATGCTCAACACCTCCAAGGGGCCGGCAGTCCACTCGCTGCGGGCGCAGGCGGACAAGAACCGTTACCATCTGGAGATGAAAAAGACCATCGAGCGGGAGCCGAAGCTGCAGCTCAAGCAGATCGAGGTGACCGACCTGATCGTGGAGGACGGCAGGGTGACGGGGATCGTCACGCGGACGCTTTCACGCTACAGGGCGAAGGCCGTGGTCATCTGCACGGGGACGTTCCTCGGCGGAAAGATCTTCATCGGAGATTCGGTCTATTCCAGCGGTCCGGGAGGTCTTGCGCCGTCCAACGAGCTGGCGGAGAACCTGTACCGCCGGGGCTTCCCGATGCGGCGGTTCAAGACCGGCACGCCGGCGAGGATGCTCGGGCGGACGCTGGAGTATGAGAAGATGAAGGAGCAGACGGGCGATGAGGAGATCGTCCCGTTCTCCTTCCTGAATGAGGGCAAGGATATCGGCAAAAACCGGGCGTCCTGCTGGCTTTCCTACACCAATGAGGAAACGCACCGGGTCATTCTGGACAATCTGGAGCGGTCCGCCATGTACTCCGGGCACATCGTGGGCGTCGGGCCGCGGTACTGCCCGTCGATCGAGGACAAGGTCTCGCGGTTCCGGGATCGGGCGCGACACCAGCTGTTTGTGGAGCCGGAAGGGCTGGACACCGATGAGATGTACATCCAGGGGATGTCCTCCAGCCTGCCGGAGGAGGTCCAGGAGGCCTTTTATCACACGATTCCGGGCCTCGAGCACGCGGAGATCGTGCGGCCGGCATACGCGATCGAGTACGACTGCATCGATCCGCTGACGCTTCTCCCGAGCCTGGAGAGCAAGATCTGCGAAAACCTCTTCTGCGCGGGACAGTTCAACGGCAGCTCCGGGTACGAGGAGGCGGCTGCGCAGGGGCTGATCGC
>CAYLSR010000147.1:0-5047 GCA_964385855.1 uncultured Mogibacterium sp. | reverse complement strand
ATGGTCAGTCCGGCCACGACATAGCGCTGGAAGAAGGGATAGGCGCAGGCGATGGCAGGATAACCGCATTGATTTTCCACGTATTTGCAATTTCTTCCAGCGGATTGGCATCCAGCAGAACCAGCTCCGAAGGCGCCCCCTCTTCAATCGTTCCGGTAGCCTCTCCCTTCCAGTAGAAATTCGCCGCCTCCACAGTGGCCATGTGCAGCACCTCGTAGTTCGTAAATCCGCAGTCCTTCACCATTTCCAGTTCGATGTGCATGTCAACGCCGGGAAGCAGTCCGTCGATGCCGCTGTCGGTTCCGATCAGCAGCTGCCCTCCGGCATCGCGGAAGGTTCTCGCGATCATCTGATAATATTCCATCCCGCGGCGCTTGACCGGTTTGCGATTCGGCTCCTGCTTATAGACCGCCTGACGGCGCATCCCGCACGCACGCCACTCTTTCTGCTCAGCTTCTGTCACTTTCGACAGATACTTCTCCTGATACTCTTCGGTATCCCGATATCCGCCAAGGATCACCTTCTCTACCGCAAAAGTTGTTCCGATCGCGACGCCATCACGGAGAGCCTCATCCCGGATTGTTTCGCTGATTCCGGAGATATGTTCAATTGTCTTCTGTTCAAACCGAAACGGACGTATCACATTGTCGCAATTATCATCGTTGAGGCAATCCATCATGTGACCCGCTACCATCAGACCCTGCTTTTTCGCTTCATCACAGGCGGCATAGTAGACCTCCCGCTTGAGATTGTTGTACAGCTTGATAAAATCATAGCCGGCCTTCTTCGAATACCGTACTGCTCTCCGGGCTGTTTCCTCGTCTTTGGCCTCGATGATACCGTCGATCGCCAGAATATCTGCATACTCTTCTTCCAGCGGCAGATGCTCCTTTGTTCTGCCGTAATCCATTACAGGCTGCAGATACTTCGCGGTTCCGTCAATGATCGGAGAAGATGTTTTCATCTTCGGGCCGATCCGTTTTCCGGAAGCGAGTTCTTCTCTCCAGTCCAGGATTTTCGCATTGCCCATCATGCAGGTGACTCTCGTAACTCCATAGGCAAGATACCACTTGAAATCCTCCGGATTGGAAACATGGATGTGGCAGTCGTAAAGCCCCGGGATCAGGTATTTCCCGGTTCCGTTGTACTCCTCCTCTGCAGGGATATTCAGCGATCCGTTCTTCACAACGTATCTGATCGCATCTCGATCGAACCAGACATCATATCCTTCCAGAACCTTCTCTTCCGTCATCGGAATGACATTACAGTTGCGGATAACTTTCATGATAAACTCTCCTGTTTCTGAAGCACCCGCCCGCCTGATTTCGGTGAGCCGGGTGCTTCCGCATGACCAATCTGCCGATTTAGATGTAGCTTACGACAATGCCTGCCAGTATTCCGGTCAGCATCGAGATGGTGACAATACCGGAGATGATGATCTTTGGTTCATAGTAGGCATGAAGTCTCAGAGCGACATCGTCCGAAATCTCGACTTCCTGACGGAAAGCCTGCATCGCTTCCACAGTGATCTTCTGGGACGGCGGGTAGCCGACCATGCAGCCAAGACCTATCGCCATCGCCTCATATAAGTCGATTTTGAAGATTCTTGAGGAAACGACCGCACCGAGCAGACAGCCAAGAATTCCGAATGCGAAGACAATTATCAGGTTCACAATAACCGGACCCATATCTGTGATTTTAACTCCGAGGAAACCTGCGCATACAGTTACAAACATGATACTGAAAAACATTCCTGCGGTACCGTTCTCTGCGAGAACATTGTGCTTGATCAGACCGAGCTCTGCGAACAGGAAACCGATGAGGATGTACCAGACATACTGGGCGATACCAGTCAGCTCGGAAATCTCCTTACCGATCAAGCAGGCGAGTGCGAGCATCGCGAAATCATAGTAGATGGTCTGCATCCACGCCGGGACCTTGATCAGCTGCTTATCCTGCTTGAGGACACTTTCACCGTAAGAAGACGGCAGTTCCGGAATTCTATCTTCCTTGATGCGGAGACGCATACTCTTCTTCATGAAGAAGGTGCAAAGCGGATAACCGATCAGAATCTGCATGTTCATCAGGCAGAGCATCAACGCAATCATCTGATTATCACCCTGCTCCTGCAGAGCGGTCAGAAAGATCAGCCCGGCAGGACCGCCGCCGGCGATTTCGATTGCTCCGTAGATACCGGTTCTCATTCCCATGAAGGTGACACCGGCGATGACGCCAAGGATCATGATGAACACAACAGCGATGACCGCAATGACGACCGTCTTGCCTTCACCGGCAAGACTCTTGATCGACATCGTCGAACCAAAGCCGGCCAGCACGAATGGCAATCCGAAGGAATAGACCAGTCCGGAGAACCCGGCAGTGTCGAAGATGTCAGCCGGAATGAGTCCAAGCTGTCCGCCGAAGACCAGCAGAACCAGCATGAACAGAACCAGAATCGGGATTTTGTAATTGGATGCTTTACCGACCAGTTCGCAGACAACGTAAATGCCACAGATGATCAGAACAGCAGCAAAAGTAGCAATACTCATTGTTCTTTCTCCTTTACTTCACACATTTCTCTAACACAGCAGTAACGACCTGATACATTTTATGGAAAGATACCATTTCCATCGATTCTTCTGTCGAGTGCGGATTGTCGTGATTGACTCCGAGCTCGATTGCATCCATCCCTTCGATCGCCTCTACCAGGATCGCGATTTCCAGTCCTCCGGGACAGATCACTTCCTTGAGTTCACACCCGTATTGTTCTCTCATCGCCTCATTGACAAGAGTCCGGATCTGGGAAGTCTTGTTGTAAGGCCATCCCTGATAACGTTTTTCGGTCTCGAATTCGTAGCCGAACAGTTCCGCGAGGGTCCTGCATCGCGTCAGGAGATCATCTCCGGCGCTGATATATCTGGATCTGCCGGATCCAGTGATCGTAACCTCGCCATTCACATATCGAAGCATCCCGATGTTGTTGATGCAGTTGAGGCTGTGCGATTCAATTCCGGCCTGCAGCATGTTGTTGGGAAGCAGATAGAGGAACTCCGTCAGGTTCTTCGAATCCTCTTCGGTCATTGCCGCCTGTGCCGAAGTGTTCTCGACGGTCATCCGTCCGTGGAAGTCTTCCTTCTCGAATTCGTCATTCAGCTGAGTGTGATATGCGCGCACCTTCTTCTCAAGCTGCGTGGCATCATATTCTCCGATGTTCAGGATCACTTCCCCGGTCTCTGGGACAATATTCTCTGCCCTTCCGCCTGTGATGCCGGCAATTCTCACCGGAACACCGTCATCAACCAGGTTCTTCAGAAGTCTTGCGACAATCTTGATGGAATTGCCGCATTCCGGATGATTGATGCCGCCGTATACGTTGGTACTCATATCGCCTATGGCAATCCGGACTGCATTCCCGCTGCACCCCGTCTGTGCGACCTTCTTCCGGAAGACCAGTCTGTCGCTGGTAAAGCACGACACGAAGCTCTCCGTATCCACATCTCCGTCAAGCCCGATCATTCTGCGCGCGCGTAGTTTGCTGACATCCAATGCTTTCGCGCCTCCCATGTTGGTCTCTTCGCAAGTGGTAAAGACGCACTCGAGCATCGGATGCTTAAGCGTATCGTCCTCGAGAATCGCCAGCATGTAAGCGACTCCCCAGCCGTCGTCAGCGCCAAGGCTTGTACCCTTAGCCCGCATGATCCCGTCCTTGACATAGAATTCGATCGGATCCTTGCGGAAATCGTGCACACAATCCGGTGTTTTCGCGCAGACCATATCCGTGTGCGCTTCCAGCATGAGTGGAGCAGCGTCTTCGTATCCGGCACTGGCAGGCTTTCGGATAATCACGTTGAGGCTGTCATCACGATAGCTCCACAGTCCTCTTTCCTCTGCGAAATCCAGCAGATACTGGCTGATCGCCTCCTCATGTCCACTCTCTCTTGGGATCCTTGCCACCTGTTCGAAATACTTCTCGATCGGAATATTCCAGTTCAATATGTTCTCCATGTGATTCCTCCGTCCAAACTCAGCTTCATCATGCCTTCGGAACCGGCTTCACCGGCACGAACTTCGACCGGTTCATTACCGGATGCTCGAAATGGATCGCCCCCGGCACCGGGCAGTCCATCACACAGCTGCCGCAGTAGATACATTCACCCGGATACATCACGACCGGATGCTCGCCCTTGTTCACACTCGGGACCAGCACATCGCTCTGGCAGGCTCTTACACAGCTGTTGCATCCGATGCACAGCTCCGCGTTGTAGGTGATCGGCCGCGCACTGCAGGGGATCACAGACGCATACAGTTCTCTGTTATTCATAGTACTTCTTCGCCTCCCCGTTGATGTAATCCTGGTTATACTTCTCATACATCTCCTCGACATCGCCGAAGTAGTCGTGCGGGACTTCTCCGCGGACCGCTTTGCCGTCCACCTGACGGATCGTGATGAACTTCCGGTCTTCTTCCGGATCCATCTCCGGGAAGTCGGTCCGTTCGAAGCACAGCGGCGCTGAACTCGACTTTCTCATCCTGCATGCTTCGAGGATCATCTTCGAGACCTCCAGAATGTCCAGCACTTCGTGTGTCCGCATCAGGTCGTGCGGGTTCTCGCAGTGGAGCTGTGGTACGTATTCCTCGGAGAAACGGTTCAGCAGATCGAGTCCCTCCGCCAGCAGTTCTTCGCACTTGAACTCCGCGCAGTAGTTCTGCATGCATTTGCTGATCGCGAAGTTCAGCTCCTTCCAGTTCATATCACCGTCATTTGTCATCGGGGCAAGCAGTCTTGCCTTCTCTGCAGCCGCCTGGTCCTCCGGACAGGCTTCAAGTTCATGCGCTTTCGCGAAATCTGCCGCCTTCCTGCCGGCGTAATATCCGGTCGCCGAAGCCGCGCCGCCGCAGTCCATCGCGAACAGCTGGTCTCCCGCCGCGAACACACCTTCCAGATTCGTCATCAGATTCCAGTCGGTGATCACACCACCCGGCGCGCCGAACAGCTGTCTTTCCTGTCCGAGGAAGTTCCCCGATGTCCAGCCTGTCCCGTAGCTCT
>CAYLSR010000146.1:0-5054 GCA_964385855.1 uncultured Mogibacterium sp. | reverse complement strand
GATGAGGATGCTGCAATCATCGTCAGACAGATCTTCAAATGGACTATAGAAGGAAGGGGCAGTACGCCCATAGTCAGGAAGTTGAATGAGATGAAGATTCCTTGCCCATCAGAATACAGACGATTAAAAGCTCAGGGGAAACTGCTTATAGCTACCAGACCGGGGTGGAATACTACTGCTGTACACAGAATGCTCAGAAATGAAACATACATCGGAGTTCTTGAGCAGGGGAAATATACGACTCCAAACTATAAGTTGAAAAAACGAGTCAAAAGACCAGAAGAAGAGGTATACAGATTTGAGCATGCTTTTGAACCGATCATCCCGGAAGAGCAATTCCGGCTAGTACAAAACCTACTGCTCAGAGATGCAAGGACACCAGATGGAGAAGAGTTTATTAATCCTCTTGGTGGATTCATATATTGTGGGCATTGCGGCGGAAGCATGATTAGATATACTTCTCGAGCTAAGGGCGTTGAATATTACTACTATATATGCAGTAAAAATAAAGCCAATAAAAAAGTGTGTGGCAGACATGCAGTACCGGTTGACAGGATTAACGAGCTTGTCCTTGCGGCGATGAATCTGCAGCTGAAGTTGCTCTTTGACATAGAAGAATACCTTAGGGATACGGACTCAATGCCCTACTATGACGCGACGGTAGAAACGTATCAACTTCAAATTGCTAATGTTATTGGGAGAAAAAAGAGGGACCTCAACCGTATAGCTGAATGTAAACGGGACTTTGACGATGGGATCCTCACTGAGAGTGAATTTAAGGATCTCTGCAAAGGCTATAAAAAAGCAGTCAGAGATGCTGAGAAATCCATTGCAAGACTAGAGGAAGAGAAGGCAGATTTTATAAATCGAAAGAAGATCGATGTAATACCTCCTAACTTTTCAATAACTGCCATGGAAACAGCAGATGTGCTGTTAAAAACCGCGTCGAGGCAGACCTTCCGGCGCGGGGATTTGCTGCGTGCGGCTTACACGATGATCGCCTGCGCGAGCTGCGCATCGAGGTTGTAGCGGCCGTCTTTGATGACGACGACAACACTCTTTTTCTTCTTGGAAATCAACGTGACAGGTTCACCACTGTAGCATCCCAAACGAAACAGAAAAGCGTTCATCTCGTCATCTTCGGTGTTGATCTCTTTTACCACGTAAGTCTTTTCGACCTCTGCCTCCATTAATGTCATACGGACCCTCCTTCCCGAATCGCTTTGGGTGTTAGTTTTCTCTTACTAACTCCAGTTAATTATATTTAACTGTCAGGGGTTTGTCAACCCTTTGATTTTACTTATTTTCAAGCGTTTTACTTGTCAGATCGCGTTTTGATGTAGTAGAATGTAGTCCTATGAAAAAGATATTGAAATGGCTCCTACTGATCATCATACTCTGCGCGGCGGCGGTCTTCGGGATGAACGCGGCCGTTGTTTCCGCGGGCGGCTCGCTTCTGGACCGGGAACTCAGCGAGGCGCTGGATGCGATGGGGGAGGAAGCCGGTAGTATAAATATAAAGGAAGAGAACGTGCCGGATCTGTCCGGCCTCCCGGCGGACGCGGACTGCATCCTCGTCCTCGGCGCAGGGGTCTACGCGGACGGGACGCCGACGCCGATGCTCCGGGACCGTCTGGACCGGGGGATCGAGCTCTACCGGCTGGGCGCGTCCGGCAAGATTCTGCTGACAGGCGACAACGGGCAGGTGGAGTACAACGAGGTCGAGGCGATGAAGAACTACGTCCTCGCCGCAGGCGTGCCGGCAGAAGATGTGTTTCTCGATCATGCCGGCTTTTCGACGTACGAATCGATGTTCCGCGCCGGCGCGGTCTTCAACGTCCGGAGCGCCATCGTCGTGACCCAGCGCTATCACGAATACCGGGCCCTGTACATCGGCAAACGGCTCGGCCTGGACGTCGCCGGGGTGGCCGCGGCCGACATCGGCTACTCGGGAGACGCATTCCGCGGTGTCCGGGAGATCCTGGCACGGGACAAGGATTTTCTGCAGTGCATCTTCAAGCCGGATCCGACATTCCTGGGCGATGTCATCGACATCCACGGGGACGGACACGCATCCTGGTAAACTTACAGAGAGGTTCTTATGCGATATCAGTTCAACGAAACCATGCCTGCGGAATACATCAGCCTGCAGGAGCGGAGCGGCTGCCGCAAGAGCGATCCGCTCACAGCCGTTCAGGCACTCCGCAACACGTCGTTCATGGTCGGGATCTGCGAGGGCGAAGAGCTCGTAGCCTTCGGCCGGATCGTCGGCGATGACGCGAGTTACTATCTGGTCTGCGATATCATGGTGGACGAACGGCTGCAGGCGAGGGAGACCTACGCGAAGCTGATCCTCAAGGAGCTCCGGGACTACGTCCTCACGACGGCGCCTGCGGGCGGGAAGGTCCTGGCCTTTGTCGACCGGCCGTACGATGAGCTGTGCCGGCAGTTCGGCTTCAAGTACCTGGACGAAGATTATCAGGCCGCGATGGTGCGGCGAACCCGGTAGAGGAGGGAGACATCATGGGACTCAAAGAAGAAGTGCTGCAGGAATACCGCAGGCAGATCGAAGAGCATTATGAAGCGAATCAGAAAGCCGGCGCGGAGATCCGCGAGGCGGTGGAGCGGTCCACGCTGTACTTCCACGGCAGGGCGCTGGACAAGCCGCTCGCGGTCCAGAAGATCTATTCGGAAGAGGAAATTGCGAAGTTCCGAGAGATCGTCCGCATGACGCATACGATCTGCTGCAAGGCCATCCGGCACTACATCGACGATCCGGCGTACCGCAGGCTCTTTGCCTTCCCGCCGGAGCTCGAGGAACTCATCCTGGCGGACGCCGGCTATCCGGACGAGCTGCCGATGGCGCGCTTCGACATCTTTTACCATGAGGATAGCGGGGCATTCAAATTCTGCGAGATCAACACCGACGGGACGAGCGCGATGAACGAGAGCTACGTCCTCGAGCAGATCAACATCCTCAACCCGGCGCATCAGGCCGTGCTGCGGCAGTACGAGCTGCAGTCGTTTGAGCTCTTTGACACCTGGGTGAAAACCTTCCTGACGCTCTACGAAAAGTACCGGTCACAGCGCCTTTCCGAAGGCAGGCAGTGCCCGAAGCGCCCGAACGTCGCCATCGTCGACTTCCTGGACCGCGCGATGATCACGGAGTTTTACGAATTCGCACGCAGGTTCCAGCAGGCCGGCATCAACGCGCAGGTCCTCGACATCCGGGACCTCCGCTATGAAGGAGGCATGCTGATCTCTCCGGAAGGAGAACCGGTTGACGCCATCTACCGCCGGGCCGTCACGTCCGACGTGATGGACGGCTACGCGGACGTGCAGCCTCTAGTGCAGGCCGTCCGAGACGGCAAGGTCTTCCTGTGCGGCGCGTTCCGCTCGCAGGTCGTGCACACGAAGCGCTTCTTCACCGTCGTCCACCTGCCGGAGACCCGTGCGATCCTCACGGAAGCCGAGAACCGCTTCGTTGCGGAGCACGTCCCGCACACCTTCGACCTCACCGAGGAGGGCCTGGCGGGCGCCGGTCTGACGCTCGCGGATGTCCTGAATGACAAGGACCGCTGGATCCTCAAGCCGAACGACTCCTACGGTTCCGACAGCGTCTCGGACGGCAAGGGCTGCACGCAGCAGGAGTGGGAAGCTTTGGTTCATAGAGTGTACGGCCGAGGGTTCATCTGCCAGGAATACGCGCCGCAGTACGCGACCGACAACGTCGACTTCGCGAACGGCGACGGGCAGTTCCGCCCGCACATCAACATGAGCGGCCTGTTCTCCTACAACGGCGAGTTCCCGGGCGTCTACACGCGGCAGTCCGCGGGGACGATCATCACCTCGTATGTCACCGAGCGGAACGTCGTGAGCTACGTGGTGAAAGGAAAGAAAGTGCGCGAATAGTAAGTGACGCAAAAGCCGCCCCGGCGAGGGCGGCTTTGATGTTTTTTTGCGATGAATGGCTCTCTAGCGCAGCGTTTCCGCGTGCTTCTTTGCCAGCTCAAGGCCTTTCTCCTGATAGTTTTCGCCAAACTCTCTGCGGACGATCTCCGCGTACCGACAGCCCGGCGCGAGTTTGCGCTTCTGGTACGTGAGCGCCTCGCGGATGTACCGGCGCTCGACCGAGGTGAAGACCCCTTTGCGGAAAAACCCCTCGATATCCGCCAGCACCAGCCGGGCGTTCTCCCGGACGGAAATGCCGTTCGACAGAACCGTGCTGTCATCGTACAGCGCGGCTTTCTTTAAATCGTGGAGCGCATCGAGCTGTTCTTCCGGCGTGAACGGTTTTTCTTCCCGGTACATCAGGTACACCATGAGGAGGTGCAGGAACTGGATGTCCTCCCGGAAGATGCCGACCGGCGAATACGGGTTCACATCCACCGTGCGGAACTCGATGTGGCTGATGCCCTCTTCCCGAAGCGCCTCCATGCGGTAGAGGCCGGCCGGCTTGACCCGGACCGGATAGTAGAGCTCCGCCGGGATCATCAGCGAGCCATCCTCCACATACCGGACGATGGAATCCACGTACCGCTTCAGGTCGGAGTAATCCAGCACCGGATCGAACGTGTTCCAGTAGCCGATCTCGCTCGACCGCGGGCTCGAATACCGCAGGTGCCGCTCGTCCGCTGCAGCCGTCTCCGGATCGTCGAAGAACGACGGATCCAGCACGGAACTGGCGGCAAACAGATAGACGACCAGCCAGGCGTACCGGGTCCCCCAGGCGGACATGTTCAGATAGCAGGCATCCCGGAACGCGGTGAGGTCCGCCTGCCCGGCCTTGCCGCAGGCGCGGCAGAACCTCCGGACATCCTCCGCAGAACAGTTGCCGCAGAAATCCCGGTACATCTGTTCAAAAAAAGCGTCCGAAAACGAGAAGTTGAAGTGGACGCCCGAATAGAGCATCAGCCGCGTGCCGTAACGCTCCCGAAGATGGTTGCGGTATTCGGTCTTCCAGGCGGCGTCTCCGTAGTACTGTGCCGGCGAGTTCTCCTCCTCCCGCCCGATGACCGGCGGGTTGGAAAACGGCCAGAGGTATTCCTGTCCGG
>CAYLSR010000145.1:0-5055 GCA_964385855.1 uncultured Mogibacterium sp. | reverse complement strand
GGTCGTGTTCTTCGACACCTCCACCTCGGATGACGCGACGCTGGAAGCCGTCGAACAGATCCGGAAAATCGGCAATGAGGACACCTATATCGCGGGGATGACCTCGCTGGTGCTGGATCTCAAGAACATCACGGAAGCGGAGGAATTCAAGTATGTCGCCTGCGCGGTCATCGTATCGCTGCTCGTGATGATGCTCCTGCTGGACTCCTACATTGCGCCGGTCCTGTTCCTCGCCAGCATCGGGATGGCGATCCTGTACAACATGGGGACGAACATCTTCTTCGGGGAGATCTCCTTCATCACGATGGCGATCGCCGCCGTGCTGCAGCTTGGCGTAACGATGGACTATTCGATCTTTTTGTGGCATAGTTATATGGAGAAGCTCGACAGCGGCCTGGAAGAGAAGCGCGCGATGGCGGAAGCCGTGGACGCGACGCTGGCGGCGGTGACCGGGAGCTCGGTCACGACGGTCGCGGGGTTCCTGGCGCTGTGCTTCATGACCTACACGATGGGGCGCGACCTCGGGCTCGTCATGGCCAAGGGCGTGATCTTCGGCGTCATCTGCAGCGTCACGGTGCTGCCGGTGATGCTCCTCCGGTTCAGCGGGCTCCTTCGGCGGACGCGGCACAAGTCGCTCATCCCGGACGCGCGCAGGCTTGCGCACTACCTGACCGGCCGCTACTGGATCTACCTGCTGATCTTCGCGGTCGCGCTGGTGCCGGCGGTCTACGGCTACAGCCACCGGAATGTCACCTACGACTTCACACGGATGATGTCCGGCAGCGCCGACGAAGTCGACGCGGACCAGGCGATGTTCATGGCGGCGAACGATAAGCTGCAGGAGGACTTCGGGATCGCGACCTCCTACATCATCATCGCGGATGCGGATCTGCCGGCGAAGGATGGCCGGGCGCTGTGCAGCGAGATGGAAGACGTCCCCGGCGTCAAGAGCGTCCTCGGGCTGGATGCGCTCCTGCCGGCGGCGATCCCTCGGTCCGCGCTTCCGGATGAAATCACGGATGCGCTGATCGCGGGGGACCACCAGATGATCCTGGTCAATTCGGAATATCGCGTTTCGACCGAGGATTGCAATACACAGTTAGATGTGTTAAACTCCATTGTGAAGAAATACGACCCGACGGCGACGGTCATCGGGGAAGGGCCGGCGACCAAGGATCTGATCCGGCTGACCGCCAGAGACTTCACGGTCGTCAACTGGATCTCCATCGCGGCGGTGTTCGTGATCATCCTGCTGGTGCTGCGGTCCGCTTCCCTGCCGTTCCTCCTGGTGGCGGCGATCGAATTCGCGATCTTCGTCAACATGGGCATCCCGGGCTTCACCGGGCTGGAGCTGCCGTTCATCGTCCCGGTCTGCATCAGCACGATCCAGCTCGGTTCGACGGTCGACTACGCGATTCTGCAGTCGACCCGGTACAAAGCCGAGCGAATGGCCGGCAAAGAGCGCCGCGAGGCGATCGAGATCGCGTCCTACACGTCGATCCCGTCGATCCTGGTCAGCGCGCTCGGATTCTTCGCCGCGACCTTCGGCGTGGCGGTGTATTCCAACATCAGCATCATCAGCACGCTCTGCAGCCTCATGGCGCGGGGCGCGATCATCAGCATGCTGACCGTCATCTTTATACTCCCGTCGATGCTCATGGCATTCGACAAGATCATATGCAAGACAACGATTGGACTGAGAGGTATCAGAAATGCAGAAGTTCAATAACAATAGAATCAGCCGCCTCGGTGCGGCAGTTCTTTCGGGGCTGCTCGTGGCCGGGACCGTCCTCATGACCACCCCGCAGATGCCGGTCCTGGCGGAAACAAGCGCGGAACAGGCCGTGGAGAACGAATTCCCGGGACTGACCGAGGCCAGCCCGGAAAAGAGCAAGAGCGAGACGGTCTACGCGGTCCTCGACGCGAACGGCAAGACGACCGAGATCACCGTCGATGAGTGGCTCCAGAACGAGGAGAAAGCCGACAAGCTTCGGGATTATTCCGACCTCACCGACATCACGAACACCTCCGGCAACGAGACGTTCGAGCAGAAGGGCAAGGACATCGTCTGGAATGCGAACGGCAGCGACATCCACTACCAGGGCACCTACGAAGGCGAACTCCCGGTAAAGGTCGGCATCACCTACCGGCTCAACGGCAAGGAAGTTTCCGCGGAGGAGATCGCCGGACAGGAAGGCGATGTGGAGATCGCGTTCGACTACACCGTCCTGCAGACGGACCACGTTAGCGGCTACACGCTGACCCACCCGTATATGATCGTCAGTGCGGTCGTGCTGAACAACGATGACTTCTCGGAGATCGAAGTCGTCAACGGCAGAGCTGTCAACGACGGGAGCAGCACCGCGTGCGTCGGCCTGGCGATGCCGGGCATGAACCGGAACCTCGGCATCAGCGAAGCGGATTTCGACATCCCGAGCTACGTGACGATCAAGGCGCATACGACGGATTTCAACATCGAAGGAACCTATACGATCGCGACCTCCGGCCTGTTTGACGACATGGACACGGACGACCTTGACGACGCGGCGGACAAGCTCAGCGACCTCGAGAGCGCGCTCGACAAGCTGTCAGACGCTTCGGACAAGCTCCGGAAAGGATCGCGCGAACTCGCGGGCGGCGCGGAGGAGCTCCGTGACGGCGTGACCCTGCTGGCGAATCAGGTCCCGCTGCTTGTGGGCTACATCTCGCAGCTCGCATCCGGCGCATCGGATCTGAGCGACGGCGCGAACCAGCTCTCGAGCGGCGCGCAGCAGATCAGCGACGCGATCGAAAACCAGCTCGCGCCGGGCGCACAGCAGCTCGACGGCGGACTGGCGCAGGCCGGGGAGGGCGCGAAGCAGCTCGACGAAGGTCTCGGACAGCTCAACGACAGCATGGACAGCCTCACGGCAGGCGCGGAGCAACTCAAGAACGGGACCGGCAATCTGAAGTCGCAGGCCGAAACGATCGTCTCTTCGATCAACGATATCGCGGAGGGGACCGAAGGTCTGCAGTCCGGGATCGATCAGCTCGCGGCGGCCGGGACACAGGCGCAGCAGGCGGTGGACGGAGCTAAGACCGCCATCGACAGCGTCGGGGCAATCGGCTCCTACAGCGCGGACACGAGTGCGATCGACGCGGCGTTTGACGCAGCCATCGCGGCCGCGCAGGACGACGAAAGCAAGGCTTCGCTGGAGAGCGCACGTAGCGCGGCAAAGGCGGCCCTGCAGGATCAGGTCGATGACCTGAACGGGAAGGTTTCCTCTTATAACAGTGCCGTCAGCACCGCGCAGAGCGCCGCGAATCAGGCGAGCCAGGCGGTCAGCGGCCTGAACGGCGGGCTGAGCAGCCTCTCGGATTCCGCAGCGGCCCTAAGCGGCGGCGCTTCCGCGCTGAACGACGCGGTGCAGGGCGACGGGACTGAGGAGAACCCGGGCTTTGTCGCCGGCGTGGACGCGCTGGATCAGGGCGCGAGCGGGCTCTTCAGCGGGGCACAGCAGGCCGCCGGCGGAGTCGGCAGCCTGAAGGAAGGTTCTTCCGCGCTCAAGGAGAACCTCTACGGCACGGAGACACAGAAGGTGGACGAGGACGGCAACCCGGTCTATGACGAAGACGGAAACCCGGTCATGGAGACGCAGACCGGTGCGATCAAGGCCGGTTCCGAGGCGCTCGTCACAGGGATCTGTGGGACGGACGAAGAGCCGGGTCTGGCGGGCAGCGTCAAGAACGGCCTCGTCAGCGGCGCGAACGACCTCGTGTCCGGCGCAGCGGAACTCAAGCAGGGCCTCCAGGCGCTCCGCGACCAGAGCGGGGCACTTCCGGGCGGCGCCTCACAGCTCGCGGACGGCAGCTCCGCCCTCGCGGAAGGCGCGGATGAGCTGGCGGCCGGCATCGCCAAGTTCGACAAGGACGGCATCAAGAAGCTCGTCTCTTCCCTCAGCGACACCGAGATCGACGACATCGCCGACCGCCTCTCCGCGACGATCGACGCGGGCAAGACCGGCAGCTTCGTCGGCGGCAAGCTGGACAGCACCACCGGCGAGAGCAAGATCATCTTCAAGACCGGCGAGGTCAAGAAGGCGAAGAACTCGGACGAGTAGCCCTTGGACGAGTCGAAGATTCGGTCTGGACGTCATCGGAAAAATTTATTTCAGCAAAAAGGTATTGGAGCATCTCACAAAGAGGGGGCAATACCTTTTTTGGTGCTATAGGAGTATCGACAGACTTCAAATCCCCTTCAGAAAGGGTGGATTTCAAGGATTCTGCCGTGTTCCGAAAATTTAGACCCGAAAGCAGAGCATCTTGTGTGATACAAACAGCTGAGAGCGGTCCATCCTCTCAAAAAAGACGGCAACGATTGGTATTGGTCACCCGACATACGACAAACCAATACCAAATCCCGGTGAGAAAGGATTCTGGAGATCCCTGAGGCTTGCCTACCAGAACGTGTCGTCCCAAAGCTGCCATTCCGGCTGCGGTGTGCCGGGGCTTTCCAGCCAGGTCGTGAGCTTTTTCTCGATCAGCCAGGTATCGATGACGCCGTCCATACGGTCGTAGGTGAAGATCACATCGACATCCGGGATGTACCCGGATTCGATGTACTCGCGATAGCGTTCGGCCGCCCGCGCGCGGTATTCCGGGTCGGACATCATGCCGAAGTGCTCGTGGCGGATCGTCTTGGAACCATCCGGCGCATACAGCTTGAAGTCCGAGAAGCAGGTCTTTCCACATAAGATGACTTCGTCTTCATGATGGTATTTGATACCCAGCTTTTTGAAGATGTAGGTGTTGATCGCTTCGGACTTCGAGCGCACAGGATCCCCGTCTGCGGAATGCTGCTTCAGATGTTCCGGATGCCAGTTGGCGGATTCAGGATTGAACGAGCCATCGGGCATATTCTTCATATCCGGAACACCGACAATCGAAAATATATCCTCCTCGATTTCCTGATAGCCCTTCGCGAGAAACGGGCGCAGCTCATTCGGGTTGATCGGCTGATATCCGTTTAAAAGGGCTTCCATCAGGCGGATGTTGTTCTGGCAGTTTCTGATCAGG
>CAYLSR010000144.1:1028-5061 GCA_964385855.1 uncultured Mogibacterium sp. | reverse complement strand
AAGGAGAAGGACGAAGAGGTCAAGTACCCGGCCGTCACCTTCCCGGCGAAGTACGGCAACGGCGTGACCGTCAACGTGTCCGCTCCCGAGGGCGCGCTGCCTGAGGGTGCCGAGCTTGTCGTGGCTCCGGTCTCCGCAGCATCGGTTGTCGATCAGGTCAACGCCGTAACCGAAGGTGAAGTTACCACCAACGACATCCAGGCTGTTGACATCTCCTTCAAATGGGAGAACCCCAAGACCAAAGAGACCAAGGAAATCGAGCCGCTGAAGCCGATCAGCGTCAAGCTTGCATCCGAGAAGATCCGCGAGGCCAATAACGACCTCAGCAAGGATGCCTCTGTCGTCCACATCGCTGACAGCGGTGCCACAAACGTTGTTCCTTCAACCCCTGTGGCTTCCAACCAAGTTGCAATTACTTCCCAGGACTTCTCGATTTATATTGTCGTGAGCGAGGGCGACGACGCCCGCCTGACGGTAAACTTCCATAGAGCCGACGCTGATGGCACTACGGTCACCATGCAGATTAACAAGCGCCAGCTTGACAAGATCGAGCAGTACATCTTCGACCCCGGCGCCGGCACGCCCGAGGGCGCATTCTTCAAGGGCTGGACGACGGTCGAGAACTATACATCCGAGACGACCCCGGCAATGACAATCAAGGACGTTCGTGATGACATTAAAGCCAGATTGAACGTAACAGGCGGTATTCAAGACGGAACCACGGTAGATTATTACGCTATGGCGTTCCACTCCTACGTCATTACATATCGGGACGAGGACGGTATCACGGTCAAAAACGATCAGGTTCTCTACCGCGCAGACGATTCGGCGACGCATCAGTACACCGTCGACCTGACCTATTCCCCCAAAGTCGCGTACGACCCAGTGTCCGGCGCGTCTCGCGAGTTCGGCGGCTGGGAGCAGCTCAGCCCGCAGGTGAGCGATCACAGAATCTACCAGAACGGCGCTAAGTTCAATCTTTCCTCCGACGTCATTCTGCAGGCGACCATCAATACCGGCTACTGGGTAACTTTTGATGCCAACTTGAGCAACGCGTCCTTCACCGAGCCCGTTTTCGCTCCTTATGTAGATGGTCAGCCCGGTAAGCCTTCCTCCGTGCCCGAAAACCCCGTCCGTCCCGGCTATACCTTCCAGGGCTGGTATACCGGCACGCCCAAGGGCGACGGCAAGATCGAGAACCCAGTTGCATTCGACTTCAACGCACCGCTGACTAAAACCACGAAGGTCTACGGCCTCTGGACCAAAAACACCACGGCCACCTACCATGTCATCGTCTGGCAGCAGAGTCTGTCAGGTGGCAATAACTACGACTATAAGGAAACCGTCACCATCAACAACTATCCGGTGGGTACGAACACCCTCCAGATCACGGCTCGTGATGACAATTCCACGGCTCGTATCTATACAAGCAATTCCGCGTATACGGACAAGAGCTACACCGGCTTCCATGTCGGCACCATCGAGGCTCAGAAACCAGTGGAAGCCGAGAACACCACCGTGGTCAACGTTTACTTCGACAGGAATCAGCACACGCTGACTTTCCGGCAGTATCAATACAGCGGAACAGTGTATAAGACCATTACGGCGCTGTATGGACAGAATATCAAGGATAACTTCCCGATTTCTGTCAACGGCGATACCACTTATCGATGGGAGCCGCACAACAGCGACACGTTCAGTAATGTTCTGGTCTACATCGATGTCATGCCTGACGAAGATGTTGTGTTTACCGCCGACTCGTCAAGTTACAACACGAAAACTATCCACTATATGACTGAGGTGTTGCCTGGCCAGACTGCCACCCGTACATACAACGGGACTGGCTTTGTGGAGTATAAAGCAGTAGATGCCAAGTATCGCATCTTTACAGAACCAGAGGATTACATTTCGCTGGATGGCTTCACCAAGGGAACAGATTCCAGTCTTTCGACCAAGTATAATCCTCAAGGATATAACCACAACAATGGTACTTACCCAGTAAATAGCGCGAACTGGACTGGAAATAATTGTTGGAATAACACAGGTACGCGACACGTCTTTGTGTACTACGTCCGCAACCAGTATTCGATCGAGTATGAAGATGGCACATTCTTTAATTTGATTTACGACGGTGGCACCGCGAAGGAGGTCCCGCTCGCGGATCCTCCCGTTTCCCAGAACATCGATACCAAGACCGGCATCAAGTACGAGCAGAATATCAACACTTCCGACTACAATTTCACTCCGACGATGGACAGTTATGTGTTCGCGGGTTGGTACAAGGACGTCAACTGCACGGAGCCTTACACCTTCGGCACGATGCCTTCGAACAACTTCAAGCTTTACGCGAAGTGGCTGGCAAAGGTCTACAACGTAAAGCTCGTTTCCAATGGCACCACAGCTGATCCGGTCCGTTATGTCGACCCGAATCAGAGCGAGAACTTCTACGTAGACTGCAACGAGAACATCGCCGACATGTCCGGTGCAGAGCGCAATTACTGGGAGCTGGTCGGTTGGTTTACAGATCCTGAATTCACCCACGGCTACGACTTCGCTGTTATTCCTATAAACGACAGCTATGTCGCGCAATACGGTAATCCGGATTACCGTGAGTCCAATTGGCCCGCCACCTACGGCCAGATTACGCTGTATGCCAAATGGCGCAGCAAGCTGATTGGCTCCGAGGGCATCAAGGTCCAATACGACCTCACGGACAAGGGCGCTGGGACGGCCCCGACGGATGACAACAACTACGTCGATCAAGCCCAGGCGATTGCGGCCAGCGCATGTGCCGCAGACGATCCGGACACCTACGTCTTCAGCCATTGGGCCGTGCAGCACTGGAACGGAACTGAATATGTAGATTCCGGCGTGAGTGTGTACCCCGGCGAAATCTTCGACGTCAAGGTCGACGATTCCCAGATTGTCAACACGGATACCGGTCAGACCGTTCCGAGAGATCAGTATGATTCTCTGGATCCGAACGCACATTATTCCTATACCGTTGTTCTCAAGGCTGTCTTCGTTGAGAAGGACAAGGAAGTCAAGACCTTCATCAATTGGTACTGGAATATCGATAGTGAAACCAGCCCGTATTCCACTTCTACGGATATTAAGATCAACGAACCGGTTCCTGTCCCCGATGCGCCGACCCGCGCAGGCTATGAGTTCCTGGGCTGGATCAAAGGCATCCAAGAAGACGGCCCTACGACTACGCTGACGGATCTTCTCATTACTTATGAGAATGGTGCGTACAGCACGAATGTGGCACATGCGCTTACGCCTATTCAAGTCGCCGCGGACGAACACCTGGTCGGTGACGGCACTCAGCACAACGCCATGTACGCCAAGTGGGAAGAAAATGACGTAACTATAAAATATGCAGTAGCTTCTGATAGCACGGGCATGGGCGAGGTTGATCCATCGAGTGAGATCGTAAAGGCTTCTAGCGGCACGGCTATTGGATCGACGGCTACGCCTGCCGAAGGTTACATGTTTACCGGTTGGTCTGTTGATAATGACGGAACTATTATTAGCGAATCTGCGAAATATGTTCCAGGCAAGAATTCTGCCGGCGTCTACGAAGAGCATACTTATTATGCTCACTTCGTAAAGATCGTTAAATCATTCACGACCACCAAGACCGCCGACAAGACCACCGTCAAGGCCGGCGACACGATCACCTACACCATCACGGCCACCAACACCGGCAACGCCGACCTGACGGCCGACGACCTCAAGGTCACCGACACCTTCGAGGTCGACGGCAAGGCCGCCGAGGGCCTGACGCTGACCGCGGCCGACGGCTTCACGGTCGAGGGCAACGTCATCTCCGGCCCGCTGGGCAAGGGCGAGACCAAGACCATCGCCACCGGCACCTACACGGTCAAGGACGCCGACTCCGAGATCTCCAACGCGACCACCAACGGCGACCCGGTCGTCATCGAGCCCGACGTGAACAAGAAGTGGACCACCGAGAAGACCGCCGACAAGACCACCGTCAAGGCCGGCGACACGATCACCTACACCATCA
>CAYLSR010000144.1:0-928 GCA_964385855.1 uncultured Mogibacterium sp. | reverse complement strand
TCCGAGATCTCCAACGCGACCACCAACGGCGACCCGGTCGTCATCGAGCCCGACGAGAACCCTGCGACTAAGGTCACCAAGACTGCTGACAAGACAAGCGGTCTCAAGGTCGGTGACGTCGTAACCTACACGATTACCGTTGAAAACACAGGTAACGTTGCTCTCGAGAACGTTGTTGTAACCGACACTATGGACAATGGTGGTAAGGTAAAGTGGGCAGAAGGCACTACCCTTGGTTCAGACGGTAATCCCATCATTGAAAAGATCGAAAAAGGCAAGAGTGTAACTCTGAAAGCTACGTACACCGTCACCCAGGCCGATGTTGACGCCCAGGCGCCGATTACCAACAGCGCCGTGACGAATGTCGACCCCGACGACCCTGGTACCGTGCCCGTCACGCCGGAGGAATCTAAGCCGAGCCTGGCCGTCGTTAAGACCGTCACCTCGACCCCGGCCAACGGTGCCACCTACGGCGTCGGCGAGACGATCACCTACAACATCGCCATCACCAACAACGGCAACGTGACGCTCAGCAACATCAGCGTGACCGACGCGATGAGCAACATCACCGGCACGCAGCCGACCCTGTCGCCCGCGACCATCGCGAGCCTGGCGCCCGGCGCGAACCAGACCTACACGGTAAGCTACACGGTGCTCGTGACCGACGCGGGCAACACGGTCGCCAACTCGGCAACCGCTACCGCCCCCAACCCGGTTCCCGGCGGCGGCCCTGTGACCGGCACCGACACGACTGACGGCGAGCCCACGACGCCGCCGACGCCGCCGATTCCGCCGGCGCCTACGCCCACGCCGACCCCGACGCCGACCCCGGTGCCCTTCGTGCCCGCGGCTGACACCCCGGCTGTCCCGGCAACGCCCGCGGCCCCGACGCCGATCGCTGACAACCCGACGCCTCAGGCCCAGACCA
>CAYLSR010000143.1:0-5093 GCA_964385855.1 uncultured Mogibacterium sp. | reverse complement strand
ATGTTCAAGAAAGCCATCGATCACATCCATGAGATCGGCGGCAGCGGACTGAACGCAGTATGCTTTGCTCCGATCCTGACGCAGGAGCAGGCGGACGCGATGGCCAGACTGATCGATTACGGCGCAAGCAGATACGACGGTTTCACCCTGAACACCGCCCTCACCGCCTCCACCGGCGGCGTCGTGATGTCCGGCAAGCTCCAGCGCCCGACATCCAGCTATGACTGGCAGCTGCCGCTCGCCCGCAAGCTCGCGGAACTCGGTTCCAAGGGCATCGCGATCGCGGACAGCTTCGGATGCGCCTCCACCCCAGCCTTCCGGCATGTTGTAAAAGAAATGTACAAAGCGATCGACGGGACCGGCGCTGCGCTGATGGTCCACTGCCACAATGACTTCGGTCTCGGTGTCGCGAACACCGCGGTCGGCGTCGAGGAAGGTGCGACCTGGGTCGACGGCAGCCTTTGCGGCTACGGCGCCCGTGCCGGCAACACGCCTACCGATGAGATCGTCGTCGCGCTCGAAGCGCTCTACGGCGTGAAGACCAATGTCAACATCGAGCAGTTCGGCGAACTGACCGAGTACATGGAGAGCATCACCGGTGCTTACTGCCAGGCCTGGAAGCCTCTGACCGGCGATACCCTGTACTATGAGAACTCCTTCCTCTGCATCCCGAACATGATGGCGAAGCGCGCAGGCAAGGATCTCTTCAGAGCCCGGATCAACGAGACCATCAATCCGAAGCTCTTCGGCAAAACACACGAGATGAAGTTCGGATACGCCGGGCTGAACATGGGCGTCATCGACGGCTTCCTCACCTATGAGAACCTGCCGAAGACCCCGGAGATCATGGGCGAGATCTTCAAGCAGGGCCAGGCCATCATCCTGGACCGCAAGCTTTCCGGCAAGGATCCTTGGCTGGAAGAGGACGAAGTCACCGAACTCTGCAGAAAGATCGCGAAATAACAGATCGCAGATGACATCAAAGAAAACGAATCATTGAATAGAATCAAGAATATTTGGAGGAATCATCATGTCTAAAGTTGCACTTGTAACGGGAGTTGCTGCAAAGCATTCCATGGGAAGAGTCGTTGCTATGAAGCTGGCGGAAAATGGCTGTGACGTCGCGCTGGTCGACAAGTTCATGATCCCGCCGACGATCCGTCCGGAAGATAAGGACTGGAGAGGCATGCTGCAGATCAAGGAAGATATCGAAGCCCTCGGACAGAAGGCGATCGCGATCGAAGCGGACCTCGGCGTTGACGCGGACTGCCTGAAGATCGTCGACGAGACCGTCGCTGCGTTCGGCGACATCGATTACTTCGTCAACTGCGCCGGTTTCCGCGGCCCTATGAAGGATCTGCTCGAGTACCCGATCGAAAAGTACAGACAGGTCATGGACATCAACATCAACGGCGTCTTCGTCCTCTCGCAGGCGGTCGCTAAGGTCATGGTCAAGAACCCTGCCGGCAAGAAGATCGTCCTCTTCGCCTCCCAGGGCGGTACAGAGCCTGCATTCAAGATGTCCGCGTACGGCATCTCCAAGGCGGCGGCGATCGCGCTCGGTCGTTCCCTCGCGCTGGAGCTCGCTCCTTACGGCATCAACGTCAACAGCATCAGCCCGATGGCATTCGACACCAACTTCCGTGACGCTGCGAAGATCCAGCAGGCGGAGGAGCAGGGTATCTCCATCGAGGAATCCATGAAGAAGGATGTCGCGCTCGGCAAGGGCGGCGGCCCGGTCATTCCGATCGGCAGACACGGCACGCCGGAAGACGCGGCCAACATGGTCCTCTTCCTGATCTCGGAAGCTTCGTCCTACGTCACCGGGCAGAACATCCTGATGAACGGCGGCCACAAGATGCAGTAATGACAGGAGGTCCATATGTTCTTTAACTTCGCGAAATTCCCTGTCCAGGAAGGCAAGCTGGAAGAAGCCCGCGCAGCACTGACCGAGCTCTCCGCCCCTTCGTACATCGACCCTGGCTGCTACGCCTATCAGGTCGCGGGATCCATCAACGGTGAAAGCGCTCTCTACACACTGGAGATCTGGGCCACCCTCGAGGATCTGGACACCCATATGAAGACCCCGCACATCGCGGAATTCGAAAAGAAGGCCGCAGGCTTTCTGGCGGGTCCGCCGGAAGTCACGACCGTCTGCATGTAAGCCGTTTCCATTTAGCTATTTCCATTGATTACCAACCATACATAAATACGACCGGCTGCCTGTGAGCCTCGGGCAGCCGGTTGTATTTTTACGTTGCAACTTTCCCGCCGGATGCGGTATCATAGTCCGTGGGGTATGCGGGCAGCGCATGGCTCCCCTGAATCCATCCATCAAGAGGCTATTTATGACATACGCAGTCATCGTGCTCCGGCAGCTGATCATGATGATGATCTACGCAGTGGTCGGCATCATCTCCGTGAAGATCGGCGTGATGAACGAAGAACGCCTGCAGCCGCTCGCGGGGCTCGTCACCAAGCTCATCCTGCCGATCACGCTCTTTACCAATATGCTGGACAACGTCAGCCGCAGGGACCTCCTGACCGGGCTCCCGATGCTGGCGCTGGCGATCGTCCAGTACATCGCGGTGATCCTGCTCTCCCTGCTCCTCTCCCGGATCTTTCGGCTGCAGGGCGACCGCGCGCGCATCTATCGGGCCACCGCGACCTTCGGGAATGCCGGCTATCTGGGCATCCCTCTGCTGATCGCACTTTTCCCGGCAGCGGGCATGCTTTACGTGTCGCTCTATACCCTCATCGATCAGACGCTCATGTGGAGCTACGGGATCACGCTGCTGACGCCGGAAGACCGCCTGGGTGGTACCACGCTCGCCAGCAGGCTCCGGAAGCTCATCAATCCGTGCATCGTCTCGATCCTGCTTGCCTTCGTGTGCATCCTGCTCGGTATCCGGCTGCCGGAACTGATCGATGTGCCGTTCGGCAACATCAGCGCCACGCTGACGCCGATCGCCCTCATCTACCTCGGCGGGACGCTCTGCTATGTCGACATCAAAGACTGCGTCCGGCACGGAGAATTCTACGGGGTCATCCTGGGCAAGATGCTGGTGCTCCCGGTCCTGCTGTTCGTACTCTTCGGTCTCTTCCCGGGCATCGAGCCGGATCAGCGGTTCGCCATCACGGTCTTCTGCGGGCTCCCGACCTTTGCCGCCTGCCCGATGGTCGCAGCCTCGATCGGCGGTGACAGCAAATACGCGGCGAAAGTCGTCCTCATGACGACCGTCGCCGCGCTCATCACACTGCCGCTGGTGTGTCTGATTGTAGGGGTGCTGTAAACTTATCAATATGAAGACTGTGTGCACCCCCTACAGGAACATCACCATGTAGTGCGGAAGTGTCTTCTTCTCACCGCTGATCCCGATATTTCCACTGATCAGCTTATAGGCTTCTGCCGGTTCATAGCGTTTGATAAAACAGTTCAAAGATACTGTAGCAGTATTCCCGGCTTTCACTTCGATCGGCACAACACCCCCGTTTCGTTCGATCAGAAACTCCAGCTCATGGCTGTCATCCGGTTTATAATAGTATATGCGATATCCCTTCTTGACCAGACTCTCTGCAATAATGTTTTCGTAGATTCCTCCTTTTGCGTTTCCGCGGATCGTATTTGTCAGGATCGCGCGCTTCGTCTCAAACCCGTATATCGCACAAAGCAAACCTGTATCATTAATATAAAGTTTGAACTGTTCGTTGACTGCGTTCGCCATCAACGGGAGATAGGGCTCCCGGACATTATAGCAGGCATGGACCAACGCAGAATCGATCAGCCAGCGGACACTGCCCCCGTATTTTTTGCTGGTTTTTCCTTTTTCTACGGTTGAATATTGGAATTTCCTTAATTCCTTCGCGAGCTGCCTTGGAATTGCATCATAACAAGCTCTGACCTTCGCTTTCTCTGCCCCTTTTGCATGTTTGGAAATATCAAACCGATAATCTTCCAGGATCCTGTTCTGAATTCTTGCGGCGACGTTGAAATCATGATTCTTCACATATTCCGCAACGACTTCCGGCATCCCTCCAATCACAATGTATTCCCGAAACAGTTGTTCGAACTGGTCGTTAAGAGCTTTCGGGATTTCCTCTTCAGATTCGAAATAAGAACGAAGGACCGCGATTGCTTTTTCATCGTAACCTTCTGCCCACAGAAATTCCTCAAAATCGAGAGAGTACATCGTCAGAAAGTCTTCATACCCCGTCGGTACGGAATCCGGCTCTTCCACTTCCGTGTCCCCTTCCTCAGCGTAAGTCAGCCCCAACAAACTGCCCGAGCTGATCACATCGTAGCGACCGTCTTCCGCAAGAAATTTGATTGCTGTCCGGGCATTTCCGCAGTTTTGTATCTCATCCAGAAAAATCAGTGTCTCCCCCGGTATGAGCTCGATATCCCGAATCTGTGCTGTCATTCGTTTGTAAATCGATCTGGCATCCAGTGAGCCGTTGAAAATCCCCTTAAGTTCTCTCTGCCGGATAAAATTGATTTCGATAAAAGACCGGTATTCTTTTTTACCGAATTCCCGTATTGTAAAAGTCTTGCCGACTTGCCTGGCGCCCTTAACCATAAGGCAGGTATGTGTGTGGCTTCCCTTCCATGCCAGCAGTTCTTTGTAGAGTTTCCTTTTGAGCATATTCTTCGCCCTTTCATTCAATCGCTTGAAGCCCTTGATTTTTTGTGGTTATAACGATTTATGGAATAAAATCGCAACATCATTATATCAAAAAAGGAATAAAATCGGAAGTTGTAAAATCAAAAAAAGGAATAAAATCGGATACTCCGATTCATTCCTTTTTTCATGCCTTCAGGCACACAGCCTTTTGCCGGGTTTCCTTTCCTACTCCACCGTCACGCTCTTCGCGAGGTTGCGCGGCTTGTCCACATCGAGGCCCCGCGCGACGCTGATGTAGTAGCCGAGCAGCTGGAGCGGGACGACCGCAAGGATGCCCGCGAAGTGCTCATCCGACTTCGGCACATAGATGGTGAAGTCCGCGTGGTCCTCCACGGTGTAATTGCCGTAGCTGGTCAGCCCCATCAGGTAGGCGCCGCGCGCCTTGCACTCCGCCATGTTGCTGACGGTCTT
>CAYLSR010000142.1:0-5103 GCA_964385855.1 uncultured Mogibacterium sp. | reverse complement strand
ACCGTGCAGAAGTGGATGGCTCAGCTCGTGTTCCTCCGGTTGATGTACGATGTACCGGAAGGCCGCACGCTCGTCGACTACGGCAAGGTGATCGACGAGGGCGTCGAGAGCATGATCGAGTTCTGCCGCGGGAAGATCCGCGAGCTCGGCGATCTGCAGTTCCAGGAAGATTACGACAAGTACAATTTCTACAAGGGCACGATCCTCGCGCTGGAGGGCGTCATCTGCTTCGCGGAGAACTACGCCGCGGAGGCGGAGCGCCTGGCGGAAGCCTGCAGCAACGCGAAGCGCGCGGCAGAGCTGATGGAGATCGCCCGCATCTGCCGGAAGGTCCCGGCGAAGCCTGCGGATACGTTCCGCGAGGCGATCCAGTCCTTCTGGTTCATGCACCTCATCATGTTCATCGAGCTGAACGGCAGAGGGATGTCCCCGGGCCGCTTCGACCAGTACATGTATCGTCCGTATCTCAATGAGAAGAACGCGGGCGGGATTACCGACGACGAAGTGCTCGAGTACCTGGAGCTCCTCCGCATCAAGTGCACGGAGCTGACGAGAGCGCACGCGACGTTCACGGAGTCGTACCTGGGCGGCAGCATCTACCAGAACATGACGCTCGGCGGCGTCGATGCCGAAGGCAAAGCGGCCGACAACGAGATCTCGAGAATGGTGCTCCAGGCCGGCATCAACGTCAAGACCTGGCAGCCGACGCTTTCGGTCCGCTGGTGCGACGAGATGTCCATGGACTTCAAGAAGGCCGTCATCAACTGCATCAAGGCGGGCAGCGGCTATCCGGCGCTGTTCAGCGACAAGGTCGCGATCAAGCGCTTCATGGAGCGGAGCAACGCCCCGATCGAGGACGCGCGCAACTGGGCGCCGTGCGGCTGCGTAGACATGCAGATGTGCGGTGACCGGATGCCGATGTACGCGGTGCCGCATACCAACAACCTTAAGATCTTTGAGCTGCTGATGCACAACGGTGTCAACCCGCTGACCGGCGAGAAGATCATCGACAGCACGATCGACTTCGAGACCGCGTCCTACGACGAGATCTTCAACGAGTACGTGCGCATGGTCGATCAGATCGTGGACCGCGAGGAGCGGTACTGGAACACGATCATGCTCGTGCACAACAACATCGGGCTGGTCCATCCGATCATGTCCGCGATGCTCAACGACTGCCTGGAGAGGGGCAAGCACGCGTATGAAGGCGGCTGCCGCTACAACGATTCCGCGTACGTCATCACCTGCGGCATGGTCAACGTCGCGAACAGCCTCGCGGCGATGAAGAAGAACATCTTCGAGGAGAAGCGCTTCACCACCAAAGAGATGATGGAGGCGATCCGCGCGAATTACGAAGGCTACGACAAGATCCGCAAGGCGCTTCTGGACGCGCCGAAGTACGGCAACGACGATGACTACGTCGACCTGATCCTGCGCGACCTCTACAACGCGTGGTCGGATTCGGCGACGAAGGTCAAGAGCTGGATCGGCGACGGCTCAACGTGGCAGCCGAGCACGCTGTCCGTCACGACGCAGGTGCTGCACGGCAAAGCCTGCAACGCGACGCCGGACGGCCGGAAGAACCAGGATACGGTTTCCGACGGCGCGCTCTCGGCCTTCCCGGGCACCGATCTGAGCGGCCCGACCGCCCTGATCCACTCCGCGGCCAAGGTCGACGCCAACAACTTGCAGTCCACGCTGTTCAACATGAAGTTCAGCCCGTCCGCCGTCGAAGGCGACGCGGGCGCCCGCAAGTTCATCGCGCTCAACGACGCCTATTTCAAGATGGGCGGCTATCAGGTGCAGTACAACGTCGTCGACAGCAAGATGCTCATCGACGCGAAGAAGCACCCGGAGAACTACTCCGATCTGATGGTGCGTGTCGCCGGATTCTCGGCCAAGTTCGTGGATCTCGGACCGGACATCCAGAAGCAGATCATCGACCGGACGCAGTTCGACGAAGCGTAGTGACCTGACGATCCCCGCCTCCGGACATCGCATCCGGGGGCGGGATACCCTGTCGATCATCCGGGATACCGGATTCAGATAGTAGTGCTTTTTTTAAGGAGGATGACTATGACAAAAGCTATTGAAGATTGGAAGGAAAAGCCATTTGGCCGTACCGTTACGGACAAGGAACTCCACAACCGGACGCATCCGGCATGGCCGTACCTGTATTTCAACCCGGGTCAGCCGGTCGATCCTGCGAAGGTCGATGAGATCCTCAAGGGCGTCATCGACGTGCACATCCACGGCGCCCCGCTCGGCGGCTGGCTCGCGGGCCGTCCGACGATCGTTCAGACCTGCATCGAGGCCAGTGAAGCCGGCATGAAGGCACTGGTCTTCAAAGACCACAACACGATGGTCAACAACTGCGCGATCATCGTCCAGGACTTCCTGGACAGGATGGCGAAGGACAAAGCCGCGCAGGGCATCGAGTTCACGCCGGTCCAGATGTTCGGCGGCATCACGCTGAACAATTCCGTCGGCGGCATGAACAAGCGCGCGGTCCAGGTCGCGCTGGACTACGGCCGCTGCAAGGAGATCTGGCTGCCTTCGCTGGATGCCGCGCATCAGCGTGAGGCCATGGGTCTCGACGGCGGAATCCGCGTCAGCGACTGCAAGGGCACGCTGACCCAGGAGATGATGGACATCCTCGATATCATGGCGGAGTACAACGACAACACCAGAGGTGAGCGCGTCTGCCTGTCGGCCTGCCACGTTTCGAACGAGGAGAAATTCGACATTCTCGCGTACATCAACAAGCGCGGACTGGATGTCAAGGTCCTGATGGATCACGTCACCCAGGAGATGACGCTCCTCACGCCTGCAGAGGCGAAGCAGATGATCGACATGGGCGGCTACCTCGAATTCGCGGAATGCAGCTGCGTGCCGTGGCCGGGGATGCAGGACTGGGTCATCGCGTTCGACTACAGCTTCAACCTGATCAAGGAACTGATCGCGGAGAAGGGACCGGACCATCTCGTCCTGATCACCGATGCCGGACAGCCGGGCAACGAGCCTGTACCGGGATGGAAGAACTTCATCAAGACACTGCTCGCGCAGGGCGTCAGCGAAGAGAACATCAACATCATGGCGAAACAGGTACCGGAATACCTGCTCGGAAAGATCTAAGCCGGAACGGAACTGAAGAGGGCTGTGAAAGTGCGCTTTCACAGCCCCCCCTTTTTTTTTTTACTGTTGTTTGCTTGACAGAAGACACTTTTACAGTCGCGCCTCAGAATGCATGAAATGTTACCGCATAAAGAAAACTCGGAGAGCTATTGCAATATCACGATTTCGTGATATAATAGTAACAGTTAGGAGCAGGAGGTTTTATCAATGCCGGTATTGTCCAGATTTTAGGGGATCATTATCCGTATGTATTTTCAGCAGGCAGAACATAATCCGCCGCATATCCATGCCCTTTATGGTGAGGATATGGCTGCTATTGATATTCAGACAGGTGAAGTACTGGAAGGACATCTGCCGCCCAAAGCACTTGCTATGGTGCGAGAATGGTCTGAGATTCATAAAGATGATCTTCTGTATATGTGGGAGACGCAGGAATTTAAAGCGCTTACTCCCCTTGAATAAGGAGTTGATCGTATGTTCCATAAAATAAAAGCGGTCAGCGCCCTATCGGACTATCGTTTGAGCGTGCAGTTCGCAGAGGGCGTGACCAAAATCTATGATGTGAAGCCCTTATTCACCAAATGGGAACCGTTTAAGGCTCTGGAAAAGAGCCCGGAATTATTCTTTGGTGTGGAAGTTGATGTGGGAGGCTATGGAATTATCTGGAACGACGATCTCGACCTGTCTTGTAATGAACTGTTCGCAAATGGCGTGAGAGTTAAGACGCCCTTTGACGGACTCATGGCCTTTACAGATGCTACTCAGCTTTGGGGGCTTAACGAAAGTACGCTGCGCAAGGCAATAGCTTACGGCAAGCTGGTCAACGGAGTGGATGCCTGCAAATTTGGAAAGCAATGGGTCATTTTCTGCAGATGCCATGAAGCGGGAATATGGGTTGCCGAAAGAAAAAGCGGAATAAACCACGATGTGCTCAGCGATTACGATACCGCATTCTCGAATCACGGCTTAAGGCCGTGATTTTTTTGTGAAAAAACAAAAAAAGTATTGCATTTTTATCCTAATATATGTATAGTTATACCATTATACAGGAGGGAAAAATGCACAAAGTGTTTATCGACGGCGGTCACGGCACGACCGGGCTGCGCATTCATGAATATCTATGCAGGCGGGACGATATCGAGCTCCTGCAGGCGACGCCGGAGCTGCGCAAGGACACCGAAGCCAGACTGGAGCTGATCCGGCAGGCAGACGTCAGCATCCTCTGCCTGCCGGACGCTGCGGCGCGGGAGATCGCGCAGCTGGCGCCGGAGGACGCGGTCCTCATCGACACGTCCACGGCGCACCGGACGGACCCTGCGTGGGTCTACGGTATGCCGGAACTCGCGAAGGACCAGAGAGACCGCATCCGCGCGAGCACGCGGATCGCGAACCCGGGCTGCCACGCGAGCGGGTTCATCCTGCTGGTCCGGCCGCTGGTGGATGCCGGTCTGCTGCCGCCGGAGGCGCTGCTGACGTGCTTCTGCGTGACGGGCTATTCCGGCGGGGGCAAGAAGATGATCGCGCAGTACGAATCCCCCGGCATGCCGGAGGCGCTGCACTCTCCGGGGCAATACGCGCTGGGGCAGCAGCACAAGCACCTGCCGGAGATGATCCGGGAGACCGGGCTTCTGAACGCGCCATGCTTCTGCCCGGTCGTCAGCGACTTTTACAGCGGAATGGTCATGACGGTCCCGGTCCACGCCGGGCAGCTCGCGAAGCCGGCAGGCTTGGCCGGGCTGCGGGAGATCCTTGAGGAACGGTACGCGGGCGAACCGCTCGTGAAGGTGACAGCAGGCGATCCGGAAGGCGGCTTCCTGTACGCGGGCCCGATGGCGGGCAGAAACGACGTGGAGATCCGGGTGTCCGGCAATGACGAGCGCATCCTGCTGACCGCCGCGTACGACAATCTGGGCAAGGGCGCGTCCGGCGCCGCGATCCAGAATATGAACATCGTGCTCGGCGCGGAGG
>CAYLSR010000141.1:3639-5109 GCA_964385855.1 uncultured Mogibacterium sp. | reverse complement strand
ACAACGACGGCAACAGATATCTGGATTTCCTGCAGGCCGGCGGCCCCACGATCCTCGGCAGCAACTATCCGGCGATCCGCGAGAAGGTCATCGAACTGCTGCAGGACTGCGGACCGGTCACCGGGCTGCTCCACGAATCCGAACTGCTCCTGGCGAAGGAGATCCACAAGCAGATGCCGGGCGTCGAGATGTTCCGCATGCTCGGGAGCGGGACGGAAGCGGTCATGGCTTCCCTGCGCATCGCGCGCATCGCGACCGGCCATAAGCGCGTCATCAAGAACGGCGGCGACTACCACGGCTGGAGCGACCAAATGGTCTACGGGACCAAGCTGCCGGGCAGCCGCGGCCTGCTGGAATCCCACGGGATCCCGTACCGGCTGTATTCGCTGACCGACGAAGTGCGCCCGAACGACCTGAACATGCTGGAAACCATGCTCCGGCTCAACCAGTACCGCGGCGGCACGGCGGCCGTCATCATCGAGCCGTGCGGGCCGGAGAGCGGCACGCGGCCGGTCGCCAAGGACTACAACAAGGGCGTCCGCTATCTCTGCGACAAGTACGGTGCCCTGCTGATCTTCGACGAGGTTGTCACGGGCTTCCGGACGTCGATCCACGGCGCGCAGGGCTACTTCGGCGTGATGCCGGACCTCACGATCTTCGGCAAGGTCGTCGCCGGCGGTTATCCGGGTGCCGGCGGCGTCGGCGGGCTCAAAGAGTACGCCGGCCTGATGGCCGCGGGCGTCGCGAGCGGCAAGCACCGCGCGTACGTCGGCGGCACGCTGGCCGCAGCGCCGATCTCCGCCCTCGCCGGCTACACCGCGATCAAGGAGATCGAGCGGACCAATGCCTGCGAGATTGCCGGACGGGCCGGCGACAAGCTGACGGATGGCCTCAAGGCGCTGATCGAACACTACGGCCTGCCGTTTGTCGCCTATAACCAGGGCAGCATCTGCCACCTCGAATGCACCGGGGCCATGAGCTACGATTATTCTTCGTGGTTCATCGGCAAGTCCGCGCTGCAGCTCCTGCGCAACAAGGACATGATCTACGAACGCAAGGATTCCATGGAACGTATGGGCGCCGCTTACATGGCGAACGGCCTCGTCACGCTGGCGGGCAGCCGCCTGTACACCTCGATGGCGACGACGGACGAGGTCATCACGGAGGCGCTGACGCGCTTTGAGGAAGTCTTCAAGCACGTGGTTCGGACCGGCAAAGGATTATAAGAGGGATCTCAAGAGGCATCAAAGATGGGAAACTACATTCTCGCGCACGACATCGGCACCAGCTCCGACAAGGCGGTTCTGGTGGATTATGAAGGCAACATCGTTTCGATGAGCACCTACCCTTACCCGACGTATTATCCGGAACCGGCCTGGGTGGACCAGGATCCTGCGGATTACTGGAAGGCGGTCTGCGAAACGAGCAAGGCCGTCCGGGAAAAAGCCGGGATCGCGGCAGATGAGATCA
>CAYLSR010000141.1:0-3629 GCA_964385855.1 uncultured Mogibacterium sp. | reverse complement strand
TCAAAGCCATCGTCTTTTCGACGCAGGCGCAGGGTGTCATCCCGGTCGATGCGGCGGGCAACGTCCTGTATCCGAACATCACCTGGGTCGACGGCCGCGCGGAGAAACAGGCGCAGCGCATCATGAAGCGCGTGGGCGGGAAGAAGCTCTTCACGCTCTTCGCCGGCACCCCGATCATGGGCAAGGACTGCATCGCGAAGATCACCTGGCTCAAGGAAGAGCGGCCGGAAATCTACGAGAAGACGCACCTCATCCTGGATGTCAACGGCTACCTTAAGTTCCGGTGCACGGGCAGGATGGTCACGGAACTGTCCGGCGCCTCCTCCTACGGCCTGGATCTCAAGAAGAAGGACTGGATGTCCGTCTTCCCGCTCGTCGGGATCGACATGGACCGCCTGCCGCCGCTGGTCGCCAGCACGGATCTCGTCGGCGGGCTGACCGCGCAGGCGGCTTCCGAAACCGGTCTGCCGGAAGGCCTCCCGGTCTTCGGCGGCTGCGACGATGTGCAGGCGGCGGTCGTCGGCTCCGGGATGTGCCGCGACGGCGATATCCACATCTACCTCGGGACCTCCGCCTGGGTCTGCGCGTCCAGCCGGACGGCGGACAAGTTCCGGCACGGCGCGGCGGCGATCCAGAGCGCCGACAAGGAGATGAACCTCATCGCCGGCATCACCGAATCCGCCGGCGCCAACATCGACTGGATCAAGAATCAGTTCTTCCGTCAGGAGATGGAAGAATACGGTGACGGCATCTACGACTACATGGACCGGGTCGTACAGGCGATCCCGCCGGGAAGCGACCACCTGATCTGCACCCCGTGGATGCTCGGTGAGCGGTGCCCGGTCTCCTCGACCACGACGCGGGCCACCCTGTTCAACATGACGATGGTCCACACGCGGGAGCACATCATGCGGGCGGTCTACGAGGGCATCGGCTACAACCTCCGCTGGATCCTCGAAAACTATCAGGAGGACTACGGCTTTTCCTGCGAGGATTTCCGCATCATCGGCGGCGGCGCGCTGGACCACGGCTGGATGCAGATCATCGCGGACATCACGGGCAAGCGGTTCTCGGTCGTCCGCGATCCGCGCAACGCCGGCGCGGTCGGCGCCGCCATGGTCGCGCTGATCGGGCTCGGAGTGATCGGCAGCTTCGCGGAGACCCGGGAATTCGTTCAGATCGAGCAGACCTACACGCCGGATCCTGCCAATGCAGCCGTCTACGACAAGCTCTTTCTGGATTACAAGAACATCTATCACGGCCTGGAAAGCGCCTACCGGCAGGCGAATTCCGCCCGTTTTGAAGGAGAATGATCATGAACATACAGACCGCGATCCTCGAATACGCGCAGAAGCTGAGCGCGCTCGACTTCTGTCCCCCGTCCTCCGTACGGATCCTCGTGCAGGACGGTCATACCGTCTACGCGACGCCCGCCGGCGCGGACCTTTCCGCGCTGACAGAGGCGGACATCACGGACGTGACCGGTACCACGCTTCTCTGGAAGGCCGCGCTGATCCGCTCGCGCTGGAATGCCATGATCGTGGCGGAGCCGCGCTACACGTGTCTGTGCTTTGAAGAATGCTACGAGATGCCTTCCGTCCTGGATGACATGGCCCAGATCGCCGGCCTCAAGGTGAGTTGGTGCGAGCCGGATCGGCCGGGCCTTAAGGCCGCCCTGCGGCTCTCCCCTGTTGCGGTCACGCAGAAGGGGCAGGCGCTCGCCTGCGGGCGCACGCTTTACGAGGCGATGAACTGCCTGATGATCCTCGAAAAGTACGCGGAAGTCTTCATGAAGTCCGAGATCCTCGACTACGCTCCGGCCGTCCGCGCGGGCGATGCGCTCCTCGAAAACGCGGTCTACTGGGGGAAGTATTCCAGGCAGGAGCAGAAGTTTCGGAAGAGTGCGGAATCCGGCGTCCCTGAAACCGGGGAATTCTCCTCTGCGGAAACCGCATCAGCGGAAAGCGCATCTGCACTGCCGGAAACTCCGGAAGCGGTTTCGACCCCGGAACCACCAGAAACCGCCGCGGAATCCGAATCCGAAGCGCGCCGCGCAACGCGCAAAGAGGAGATCCTGCGCGACCTTCTGGTCACCTATGGCAATAAGATGCTGGCTTCCGGCCTCGTCTACGGGACCTGGGGGAACTGCTCTGTCCGACTGGATGACGAATGGATGCTGTGCACCCCGTCCGGCCTCGATTACAGCCGCCTGAAGCCGGAGGACATGGTCAAAGTCCGGCTGGAAACGCTGGAGTACGAGGGAACGCAGAAGCCGACTTCCGAAAAGGGCTTTCATGCCGGTCTGTACCTGAAGCGGCCGGAGATCGGCGCGGTCCTCCACACCCACTCCAAATACGCCTGCATCTTCGCGGCATGCGATACCACGCTGGTCCTGTCCAACAACGAAGAAATCACCTGCGCGAAGTACGCGCTCTCCGGCACGAAGAGGCTCTCCGCGAACGTCATCCGCGCGGTCGGCGACGGGATCGGCTGCCTGATGTCCCACCATGGACTGGTCGCGGTGGGCCGGGACCTCGAGGAAGCGTACCGGCGCTGCTACGATATCGAAGAATCCGCCCGCTCCTACATCGACGACAAGTGGGCGAGGCGTCAAAAATGATGACATTGGGACGGTTCTTTTGTCATCATTTGACCTTCTCCGCCTCCCGCGGTTCGACCCCGACCACCGTCAGCGTCTCCCCTTCTACCGTGAACCGGATGTCGTACTCGGCGAAGTTCATGCCGAACACGTAGCCCGGCTTCTTCTCATAGGCTCCCCTCGGATCCTGCGCGAGCACGCCGACGACCGCCTCGCGGTGCGCCGGCCCGATTTTCGCGAGCAGTTCTTCCGGGAAGTCCACTTCCAGCGTCTTCCAGCGGGTGTAGGCAAAACCGTTCCCCGCATCCGGATGGCTGTCCCCGTAGACCATATACGGCTTAATGTCGTAGACCGGCGTACCGTCCAGGAGGTCCGCGCCGCCGACGATGAGCGCGGGATGCCCCGGGTCGGTGCGGTCGACTTCGATCAGGCGCACGGAGGAAAGCCCGAGCGAATTCGGGCGATACGGGGACCGGGTGGCAAAGACGCCCTTCCCGACCTTGCCGCCCAGCCTCGGCGGATGCACGATCGGCATCCACGGGTCTCCCGGCAGGACGCGGCTTTCGGAGAACCCGAAGATCAGCCACAGATAGTTATACTCTTCGATGCCCCGGATCGCGTTCGGATCCGCGTATTCTTCTTCAAATTCAATGCGCGCGCGCAGTTCCGGCACCAGGCAGGACTGGCGCGGGATCCCGAATTTCTCGTGGAAATCCGTCCGGATATGCGCGATCGGCGTGATCAGTACGGTGTTTTCGTGATCCATCTGCGGACACCTCCTCATTGGCATAATCATACCATCTGTGCTATACTATTTCAAAGATTATATACGGGTCGAGACATCATGACAACCAATACCCTCATCGCGATGTCCGGCGGCGTCGACTCCAGCGTAGCGGCCTGGCTGGTCCGCGCGTCCGGAGACGAGACTGCCGGTGCAGTCATGCGGCTCTATGATCCGGAACGTTCATCGGAGCCCGATCAGACGAAATGCGGCAGTTCCGCGGGTATCGAAGACGCCCGGGCAGCT
>CAYLSR010000140.1:0-5113 GCA_964385855.1 uncultured Mogibacterium sp. | reverse complement strand
TGCCGGGCTCACAGACGTAAAGTGAACGGTCGCCGCAGGATGCCGGGCTCACAGACGTAAAGTGAACGGTCGCCGCAGGATGCCGGGCTCACAGACGTAAAGTGAACGGTCGCCGCAGGATGCCGGGCTCACAGAAGCTCCATCCACTCGCCGTACCCCTCCTCCTCCATCCGCTCATACGGGATGAAGACGAGCGCAGCCGAATTGATGCAGTACCTTAGGCCGCCGGTCTCCGCCGGACCGTCGTCGAAGACGTGTCCCAGATGCGAATTCGCCTTCATGCTCCGCACTTCCGTCCGGAGCATGCCGAAGGAGTGGTCGATGTTGTATTCCAGCGCGTCCGTGCTGATCGGCTGCGTAAAAGCCGGCCAGCCGCAGCCGGAATCGTACTTGTCGCAGGACAGGAACAGCGGGGCACCGTCGACGACATCGACGTAGATCCCCTTCTCGAAGTGATCGTCGTACTGCCCGGAAAAAGCAGGTTCCGTCGCGTCCTGCTGCGTGATCCGGTACGCCAGATTCCCTATTCTCTCTCTCAGCTCCACTTTGGACTCCATTCTCATACAGGCAGATCCCCTCCTCATCGGGACCGCATCTATTATACTTGAATCCGAAGTCATATGAAAGAGCCGAATTGCCTGTTTTTTGGCATTTCCCGCAGTTCCGCTTCCGGAACCAGCTCAAAAGCCGCCCCACGGGGAGCGGCTTTCGGGATCGTTCTGCGAACGTCTGATGGATTACTTGTAGGCCTCGATCATCGCCTTGAAGGCCGGCAGCGATCTTCTGATCATGTCGTTGGAGACGCAGTAGCTCAGTCTCACATAGCCCGGGCACGCGAACGCGTCCCCAGGGACGACGAGCAGGTTGTAGTCCAGCTTCGCCTTTTCGGAGAACGCCTTGGCGTCGCCGTTCGGAACCTTGACGAACATGTAGAACGCGCCGTCCGGCTTCGCGACTTCATAGCCGTAGGCGGTCAGCTCGTCGTACAGGAGCGTTCTGTTCTCGTCGTAAGCGACGAGGTCAGGCATCTCGCCGACGCACTTTTCGATGACTCTCTGGATCAGGGACGGCGGGCAGACGGAACCGATCTCACGAGCTGCGCCGACGACACCGTAGTACACTTCATCGCCGTTCTCGCACTTTTCCGGAACGAAGACGTAACCGATTCTCTCGCCCGGGAGAGACAGCGATTTGCTCCAGGAGTAGCAGACAATGGTGTTGTCCACGAGGCACGGGATGAACGGGACCTTGACATCGCCGTAAACCAGTTCACGATACGGCTCGTCCGCGATGATGTAAATTGGGTGACCGTACTCTTCGCCCTTCGCCTTCAGGAAAGCGCCGATCTTTTTGATGGTCTCTTCGGTGTAAACAACGCCGGACGGATTGTTCGGGGAGTTGACGATGACCGCCTTGGTGTGCTCGTTGACGATCTTCTCGAGCTCTTCGAAGTTGATCTGGAAGTGCTCGGTATCTGCCGGAACGACCTTCAGGGTCGCGCCGTCGCACTGGAAGAACACTCTGTATTCCGGGAAGAACGGCGCGATCGCGACGAATTCATCCTCGGTGGAGGTGGTCAGGGCCTTCGCGACCGAAACCAGCGCCGGTGCGCAGCCGCAGGTCATGAACAGTCTGTCCGCGGTCGCGTTGATGCCGAATCTCTCGTTCAGGTTGTCCGCGATCGCCTGTCTGGTGCTCTCGTGGCCGGCAGCGACGGAGTAGCCGTGAAGCTTGATGCTGTCAAAGTTGGTCGCGAGGTCCGCGATCGTCTCGTTGACTTTCGCCGGAGCAGGGATGCTCGGGTTGCCGAGGGAATAGTCAAAGACGTTCTCCGGTCCCACGATCTTCGCCTGCTCCAGTCCGTAAGCGAAGAGCGCTCTGATGCCGGACGGCGCGGTGCCATATCCATAGTACTTCTGATTTACCATAACATTCTCCTTTCAGGTCTTTGAAAATAAGAGCCTCAATACCTGTACATATCTGATGTAATTATATCACACCGAAAGAAACTGTAAAAGTGACAGGGGGTTCCGAAAGGCGCATCCGTCTGATGATTGTTTGTAAATCATGGTATTAGATTTCTGAATCGGACAATTCAGCCTGTGCAGGTTTCGCCAAATATGGTATACTTGTATCAATAATACCACAAGGGAGGCCTTCTCATGCTTTTAGGACACGATAAGATCGACATCCTCCACCTGCCGACACCGCTCGAGCGGCTGGACAATCTTTCCGCTGAACTCGGCATCGACCTCTACATCAAACGGGACGACCTGACCGGGCTCGCGACCGGCGGCAACAAGCTCCGCAAGCTGGAGTACTTTCTCAAGGATGCGCTCGATCAGGGGGCCACGATGCTGGTGACCGTCGTCGGAGCTCAGACCTACCACGGGCGCCTGACGGCCGCGGTCGCGGCGAAATACGGGCTCAAGGCGGCGATCGTCGCGGAAGACGAATATCCCGGCGAGATCTCGGCCAACCTCCTGCTCGACGGCATGATGGGCTGTCCGGTCTATTTCGTCAAAGACCTAGAGACCGGTCTCCGCGGGGTGATCGAGCACTATGAGGCGCAGGGCGAAACAGTCTACTACATCCCGATGGGCGGCTCCAACGAGCTCGGAATGCTCGGCTACTACGAGTGCGCGATGGAACTGACAGAGCAAGCGCAGGCGCTCGGGATCCCGGATGCCCGCATCCTCTCCACGCTGGGCAGCATGGGCACCTACATGGGGCTCGCCGTCGGGCTGGCAAATGAGCATTCTCCGCTGTCCCTCACCGGGATCAGCATCGCGGCGCTCCCGTACAGAGACGTGCCGGCGTTCCGGCAGGCGCTCGCGGACTACTATCAGAAGGTCAAAGCTTTCTATGGCCTGTCGCTGGAGCTCGGTCCGGACGACTTCGACATCGAGACCGTCTACGATCACGGCGCGTACAACAACCCGGTCGAAGAAGTCCGCGAGGCGATGTACCTCATGGCGCGCAAAGAAGCCATCATCCTCGACCCTTGTTACACCGGCAAGACCTTCGCGGCGATCCTCGCGATGATCCGGGAAGGCAAGATCCGGCAGGGCGAAAAGATCATCTTCATGCATACCGGCGGCTATCCGGGGATCTACACGAAGCACCACCGTGTGGAATTCGAGCGGGAGCTCCTGCCGTACATGCACATCCACGAGTTTTAAGCAGCTGAGCGCAGCGCTGCCCCGCCGGGACCTCCCCGGCCGGCAGCGCCGCTCCGACCAAACAGAATGGCCAGAAGAAAGAAAGTCCGTTACAGACATACCCGAAGGAAGACGCCCGGACAGCGGCTGGAGGAGTTTACCTCCGCCCTCAGGAAGTCGGGCGCTTCTTCGCGTGCGGATCGTTTCAGCCGCCCGCCGGCCTCGGCTTCCCCGGGCACGGGTAGTTCCGCGGCTCCGCGGCCGGAAAGCGCCGGGGTTCGCACAGGAAGCGCCGGGACGCACATGGACAGTGCCGGGCAGAAAAACACTGCCCACCACAGTCCGCGCAGAGCCGCCGTCCGCAAGCGCAAGACCTGGCAGCGCCGCAAGCGCCGGGCGCTTCTTGGCCTCCTGATCCTGCTGCTCCTGCTCCTGATCGTGCTCCTGCAGATCCACCGGAGCTCGCACCACGAGCAGATCGTCTCGGACGGCTACACACACGCCGAGCAGTTCAGTAACTGCCTGATCGTGGACGGCATCGACGTCTCCTACGTACAGGGCAGCAAGATCAACTGGAAGGAAGTCAAGAAGTCCGGGGTCGACTTCGCGTTCATCCGGGCCGGCTACCGCAGTTCGCAGGAGGGTATCCTCAACAAGGACTCCGATTTCGAGCGCAACATCCGGGCCGCGAAGGAGGCCGGCGTCATGATCGGCCTGTACTTCTACTCCCAGGCGCTCAGCGCGGAGGAAGCCGCAGAGGAAGCCGAGTACCTCATGGAACTGGCCGGTTCCAACGAGATCGACCTGCCGCTGGTATTTGACTATGAGGTCCTGGAGGACGGCCGGCTGGATCAGGCGATCGAGTCCGGCGACCTCAGCAGCGATGAGATGTACGCGGCCGCCCTCGCCTTCTGTGACGCCGTCGAAGCGAAGGGCTATGAATCCGCCGTCTACTCGAATTACAGCTTCCTCAAGAAGTACCTGCATCCGGAGGAGCTCGGCGAGCGCACCACGGTCTGGCTGGCGCACTACGAGCCTTCGACGGATTACCAGTATGCGTACGATTTCTGGCAGTGCGGCACGATGACCGTGCCGGGGATCAGCAAGGAGACGGACAAGAACTTCTGGTATGTCGATCCGGAAGCGGTCTACGAGACGCGCGGGGCGCGGACCGGAAATGCCCGGTCGATCTCGCGGATGCAGATCACGATCAAAAAGAACGATCTGACCTACATCGGCCTGAACGTCAAGCCGGACCTCACCGTCTCGGACGGCCTGAAGCCGCTCAAGGAGGGCAAGGACTACCGCCTCGGCTACATCCACAACGCCGCGGAAGGCACCGGCTACGTCGTCATCACCGGCATCGGCGAGTACCGGGACGCGGTCGTCCGCAGCTTTGAGATCAAAGACCTGATCTGAGCAAATCAAAAAAAGAGCCGCAGAAGCGGCAGATCGGAGCACTATGAAATTTGTATCCTGGAATGTCAACGGATTCCGCGCATGCCTGAGCAAAGGCTTTGAAGACGTCTTCCGGCAGGAGGACGCGGACTTCTTCTGCCTGCAGGAGACCAAGATGCAGCACGGGCAGGCGGATTTCCACCCGGAGGACTATTACGAGTACTACAACTGTGCGGAAAAGAAGGGCTATTCCGGCACCGCCGTCTTCGCCCGCAAATCCCTGGGAGAACCCCTGAGCGCAGCGTACGGCATCCACGGGGAGCACGACGACGAGGGCCGGCTGATCACGCTGGAATACCCGGACTTCTTCCTCGTCTGCTGCTACGTGCCAAACGCGCAGGACGGACTTAAACGCATCGGCTACCGCATGGAGTTCGAAGACGCCCTCCGCGCCTACCTCAAGGAGCTCGACCTTCAGAAGCCCGTCATCTACTGCGGCGACCTCAACGTCGCGCACAATGAGATCGACCTCAAGAACCCGAAGAGCAACCGCG
>CAYLSR010000139.1:0-5123 GCA_964385855.1 uncultured Mogibacterium sp. | reverse complement strand
AGGGCGAGGCTTTTCTCGTGCGAGGGTTTGTCCCGGGAAGCCCGCCTCCAGCAGGCCTGCCCCCTCCTGGCGCGCTCCAGGTACAAAAACAGCGTTTTCAACAGATTTAGTTTTCGTTGAAATTTCAAGGATTTGAGGCCCGAAAGATGGTATAATCAGATATATCCAAGGAGGGCCTTTTATGATCACAAAGACTGCGCGAAAAGGTGAGCAGATAGAGATGGTATCTCTTGACATGCTCGTACCGGAAGACCATCTTCTGCGTAAGATAGATGAGCATATAGATTTCTCATTCATATATGATCTTGTGGAAGAAAAGTATTCACCGAATAATGGAAGACCAAGCATAGATCCGGTAACACTGATCAAGATACCGATCATACAGTATATGTTCGGCATAAAGAGTATGCGACAGACCATCAAGGAGATCGAGGTCAACATGGCATATCGTTGGTTCCTTGGGCTTGGCTTCCATGATCCTGTACCGCATTTCAGTACATTCGGCAAGAACTACAAGCGGCGCTTCGAAGGCACAGATCTGTTTGAGCAGATATTCCAGAAGATCCTGTACCAGTGCATGAAGGAGGGTCTGGTAGACACTGACACTATCTTCGTAGACGCCACTCACGTAAAGGCAGCGGCCAACCGCAAGAAATCCAAGAAGATCCTCGTAGCCAGAAAAGCGGCACGATTCTACGATCAGCAACTCAGAGAAGAGATTAATGCAGACAGAGAAGCTCATGGCAAGAAGCCGCTGAAAGACAAAGACGACGATGACGATGATCCTAATGGAGGCAGTTCCTCATCCAAGCCTCAGACCAAAGAGCAGAAACAGAGCACTGTCGACCCTGAGAGCGGGTGGTTTCATAAGGGCGAGCACAAAGAGGTTTTCGCTTATGGCATAGAAACAGGCTGTGACATACACGGAGAGTGTGTGAAGAATTCTCTGTAAATAGGATTTCCTGTGACGGTAGTTATGCCTGAAGGCCGGTAATATCAGTGGTTCCGGCCTTTAGACGGGTTGATTAACATATACAACAAGCTGGCTTGTATGTCAAGAGCGGACGGGTGATCCCGCCCGTTCTTTCATGTAGTGCAGATCATTCCGGCAGGCGGTCTTCGTACATGATCGACAGCTCGCCATAGACCTGTCCCCAGTCGCGTGTCCAGCGTTTCATGGCGTTCGGATACTTCTCTGACCATTTCGCCGTGATGCGGTCCCGGTTGATGCGGCCCTGCTCTTCATTCGGAGCGCTGTAGATGGTCTTAAGGTCGTTCGCAAAGGCCTTGCGATCCTTGTCTGCCACATATTTCAAGGTGTTTCGCACCTGATGGACGATGCAGCGCTGGTATTCCGTCTTCGGATAGGCGGTCTGGTCGTCATCCCTTTGGCGTACATCGAGATGATCTTCTGATCGATGTCCGAGATGTCTTTCTGACGTTTCTTCACGACTTTCGGCTCGAATGTGGACTTCCGGTCCTGCGGGACATCGATCCGCAGCGAGCCGTAACTGGAATTGACGGTCTTTTCCTTGTGCCCATTGCGGTAGTCGTCCGAATCGGATCGTTCAGATTTCTCATATTCGAGGTGATCATCCATCTCGGCCTCCATCATTTCCTTGATAGTCCCGCCGAGCAGGTCCTTGAGTGCTTCCTGGATGTCTTCCGCAGTTTCGATATCATATTCCTGAAGAAGCTGCTGGATGATCTGACGTTTTCCTTCCGTCATCTGGACTTTGTGTACCGGTTTCTTTTCTTTCCTTGCCATTTTAAAGGACCTCCTATGATTCAGTGTATATCACAGGAAGTCCTTTATGAACTCATTATTTCATATTTACAGAAAAAGTTTCATACACCCGGTCTATTATTCTAAACTGTTGCACTTGACTTGACAATTCAAGACCCAATTGTCGTCCCGCTTCTGCATAATTCATCTTTCCTTCATAGCAAAGCCTGGCATATTTGAGCTTTACTTCATATGGTATCTTTACACCTTTCCTTCCCACAAGAAAACTCCCTTCATGATTAACAGTGATTTTCTTTTTCACTGTCTCTCATAAAGGGAGCATATCATCCATACCTCCCCGGTTTTTTGTTTCAGCGCTTTGTTTTCGCACCTATACTCTACCGTTTCGGGCGGTTACGCGCTACCAACCGGGCTTTTCAATCTGTCAACCGAGGGTTGCATTCCGGACCCAGTCAAAAACAAACTCGCGGAAAGCCGCTGTCGCCGGCGCCATCTCCCTGCCTTTGTGCAGGCAGAAGCCCAGATCCCTGTAGGTCTCGGGCGCCAGCTCCCGGATCTCGATGTCCGGCGTGAAGCAGTCCAGAAACATCTTGCTGAGGATCGTCACGCCGAGGCCCGCATAAACCATCGACATGGTGGCAAAGTCGTCTTTGACGTTGATGAAAGACCTCGGTTTGATGTCGCTCTGGCGGAACAGATCCCCCAGCCGGTAATCCATCCCTTCCGTCGGCATGATAAAGGTCTCGTCCGCGAACAGGCCGATCGGGATCCTGTCGAGACTGCACCACGGGTGTCCGTGCGGGAAGACCGCATAATATCTGTCCATGTGGAGGAGTTCGTGAGAGAGGGCGCCCGACCGGGGCTTCGGCAAAAAAGCGCAGTCCAGGAGGTCCTCCGCCAAAAGCCGCTCCGAGCTTTCGTAATCGGCGTCCCTCAGATCGAACTGCACCTGTGGATGCTTTTCCGTATACTTTCTGATGATATGCGGCAGCCAAAGAGTCGACACGCTGCACATGGTGCCGATCCTGATCCGTCCCGTCCGGATCCCCGCGATATCATCCGCCATCTGATACAGCCGCTCCTCGCTGTTGGCGATCGACTTGATGACCTCCAGCAACCTTTCGCCTTCCGGCGTCAACCGGAAGTTTACGTTGGAGCGGATCAGGAGCCGGCAGCCCAGCTCCTTTTCCAGATTCTTGATGATATGGCTGATCCCGGACTGTGTATAATTGAGGGCTTCCGCCGCTCTGGTAAGGCTCTGCTCTTCGACTACGCGCATGAAGACCTGGTACTTGCTCGTCCTCATCTCTTTTCCCGCTTTCATCCGATCCTGTTACCTTACCCTTATAGTACACTATTTCTCAGCGTTTTTTAACCTGAAGTGCAAAGATATTTCCGGCTCCGGTCATCTGCAGACGTCGATCAGCCCCATGGAGTCCGAATACCGCAGCAGTTCATCGACCGTCATCTCAATCGCGCTCCCGTCGCTCCCGCAGGCCGGGAACAGCGTCTGGAACCGCGTGACGGATCTGTCGCAGTAGACCTTGACCTTCGGGTTCTCGATGGCAAACCCGCAGATCCCGCCGATCTCATGGCCGGTCATCTCCGCCGTCTTTTCGCGGGACATCATCGTCGGGCGGAATCCGAAGACCTGCTTGAACTTGCTGTTGCTGACTTTCGCGTCGCCCGCGGACTGGATGAGGATGCATTCTCCGTCGCGCCCCTCATAGGCCATCGCCTTGCAGATCCTCGCAGGCGAGCAGCCGATGATCTCCGAAGCCATCTCGACGGTCGTGCTCTCTTCTCCGAATTCGAGGATCCTGTCCGCGATCCCCTTCTTTTCAAAAAACTTCCGGACTCTCTCGATTGACATGATTTCCCTCCCGGTTTCTGGCAGATTTAAGATCTGATTCATTCTATCATCCGCCGGCCTGACCGAAAAGCGACGGTTTCTCATCCGGTGCATTACAAATCGTAATGCACCGCACTTTCCGCTCCGGCGCCGGGATGGCGGTTTTCTCTCTACCGGAAGAGGGATAACGGTTGCGAACACCCGCTATTTTCATTATACTTATACTAGTGTAGTATGGTTTGTTTCAGGACGCCGGTCCGCCGGTGCCCGAAGGCAGTATGAGAGCTCGATGATTGACAAAATGATGAAAGACAGAATCCCATTCCACGGCAAAACGATCCTCGTGACCGGCTCTCCCGGCTTCATCGGGGCGCATCTGGTGATCCGGCTGCTCCGCGCGATGACCTCGGGGACCGTGATCAGCTTTGATGATCTCAACGACTATTATGACCCGTCTCTGAAAGAGTACCGCCTCCGCCGGATCGAAGAGGCTGCAGCCGCTGCGCCTGCGGAGCATCTTTTCATCCGTAGGGATATCGCGGACCGGGAGGCCATCGATGAAGTCTTCCGGCTGCATCGGCCGGAGATCGTCATCCACCTCGCCGCACAGGCGGGCGTGCGCTACTCGATCGATCACCCGGAAGCCTATATCAGTTCCAATATCATCGGCTTTTACAACATCCTGGAAGCCTGCCGGCGGTATCCGGTCCGGCATCTGGTCTTCGCGTCTTCCAGCTCCGTCTACGGTGCGAACGCGGAGGTCCCGTTCCGCACGGACGCGAAGACGGACGAGCCAGTCTCGCTCTACGCGGCGACCAAGAAATCCGATGAACTGCTCGCGCACAGTTACGCCAAGCTTTACGACATCCCGTGCACCGGGCTCCGGTTCTTTACGGTCTATGGGCCGGCCGGGCGGCCGGACATGTTTTATTTCTCCGCGACGGAAAAGCTGATCCGCGGAGGGTCCATCCGCCTGTACAACTACGGGAACTGCTCCCGCGACTTCACCTATATCGACGACATCACGGAGGGGATCCTCCGGGTCCTGCAGGGCGCTCCTGCCCGAGCGACCGGTCCGGACGGGCTGCCGGTCCCGCCGTTCGCGCTGTACAACATCGGGAACGGCAAACCGGTCGGCCTTCTCGACTTCGTCCGGATCCTGCAGGAGGAACTGATGCGCGCCGGCGTCCTGCCGGAGGACTTTGACCCTGAAGCGCATCAGGAGCTCGTCCCGATGCAGCCGGGCGATGTCCCGGTCACCTTTGCGGACACGTCGGCGCTCGAGCGCGACTTCGGCTATCGTCCGCAGACTGCGCTCCGCGACGGTCTGAGAGCGTTCGCGGAGTGGTATCATCGCTATTACGGACAGGCAGGGCGCGCATGAAAGAACAGATCAAAAAATCACACCTGTGGCGATCATACACGAAGTTTCAGAACGACCGGCTCCTGTTCGAAACGAATTTCCGGCCGTTCAGCACGGCCTACAAGGTCCGGCGCTCTTCCCGCAGGACCGTGTTCGTCATG
>CAYLSR010000138.1:0-5138 GCA_964385855.1 uncultured Mogibacterium sp. | reverse complement strand
CTGGCGATGACGGCTTCCGTCCGCCAGTATCTGGCAGAGCATCCGGAGCACTTCGATCCTCGTCAGTATCTGAAGCCGGCGAGAGCGAACATCAAGGAGATGGTCCGCCACAAGATCATCGACGTGCTCGGCTGCGCGGGCAAGGCGTACTGATGGGTTTACAGGCATGGACAGAACCATCATAAGCTGAAATGAAAATCAAAGCGAGGTGTATCAACCGTGGGTCGTGCACCTCGTTTGTGTTAAAATCGGGAAACAGCGGGTTTTCGAAGATCACGACAAGGAGGCAAGATCATGGGTCACAGTTACTGGAACGGCGCGGAAGCGGCGCACCGCCGCGTGATGATGAAGGCGGCGGGATACTCAGACGAGGATATTCGCAGAAAACCGCACATCGGCGTGCCCAATTCCTACATGTCCGGCTCGCCGGGGACCGCACACCTTCGCCAGGTGACGGAGGCGGTGAAGGAAGGGATCTGGGCCGCCGGCGGCATCCCTGTGGAATTCGGCATCCCGGCGACGTGCGGTAATGTCGCGAACGGCGCGGATGAGATGAAGTACGAGCAGGTGGGCAGAGACATCGTCGCGATGTCCATCGAATTCGTCTCGCGGATCCACAACTTCGACGCCATCTGCTGCGTCGCGACCTGCGATCTGATCCTCGCGGGCTGCTACCTCGCGGCCTGCAGGCTGGACATTCCGGCGATGGTCGTGACGGGCGGTTCAATGCTGGCCGGCAACCACTGCGGCAAGACCGTTGTGGAGGCGGATCTCGACGCCGCGCGGTTCTCCGGCGCGACGGAAGAGGAACTCATGGAGATGGAGGACAGCGTCTGCCCGTCCTTCGGGGCGTGTCCGTCGATGGGGACGGCCAACACCATGCAGATGCTCGGCGAAGTCCTCAACCTCGTGATGCCGGGCACCTCGACGATCCCGGCGTCCGACAACGCGAGGCTCCGCGCGGCCAGAGCCGCGGGCAAATACATGGTCACGCTCGCGAAGTCCGGCCGCACGCCGAAGGACATCATCACGAAGGACGTCCTCGAGAACGCGATCATGTTCGACATGGCGGTCGCGGGATCGACCAACGCCGTGCTCCACCTGCTTGCGTACGCGTATGAACTCGGGATCGACCTCACCCTCGCGGATTTTGAAAAGTTCGCGAAGGACATCTACTGCATCAACGCGGTGATCCCGAGCGGACCGTACACCGTCGTGGATTTTCACTATACGGGCGGCGTGAAGAACGTCATGAAGATGCTGGAGCGCAAGCTGCATACCGATGCCCCGACGATGTTCGGGAATACCTGGCAGGACATCCTCGACACCGTGACGCCGCGCGTGAGCGACGTCATCCACTCGCTTGAGGATCCGGTATCGCACGAGCCGGGTCTGAAGATCCTCCGCGGCAATATTTCGCCTGCGGGCGCCATCGTTCGGCCGACAGCGGTGTTTGAAGAAGTCAGATACCTCAAGGGGCCGGCGAAGGTGTTCGAGGGTGATCAGCCTGCCTATGAGGCGATCATGGCCGGGCACATCGTTCCGGGCGACATCATCGTCGTCCGCTACGAGGGATGCAAGGGCGCTCCGGGCATGAAGGAGCTCATGCTCTCGATCGACGCGCTGATCGGGCTCGGCCTGCACAAGAGTGTCGGGTTGATCACGGACGCCAGGTTCTCCGGGTTCAATTACGGCGCGATCGTCGGCCACATCTCGCCGGAAGCGTACGACGGAGGGGTCATCGCGCTGATCGAGGACGGAGACGAGATCGAACTTGACATCGCCGGCGGTACGGTCAACCTCAATGTGCCGGACGAAGTCCTCGCGGAGAGCCGCGGAAACTGGACAAGACCGCCGCTGAAGCAGCAGAAGGGTGTTCTCAACATCTACGCGCAGAACTGCCGTCCGGCGGAACAGGGCGGCGCGATGCAGCCGTGGGACCTCGATGCCGAATACGGCTATCATCATGTGTGACGGTTCCTGCCGAAATTCATGAAGAAACAGACTTTTGGTTGCCATCCTGCGGAACGTCTGATACAATAAAAAGTGAAATTATCGTCAACTAGGGGCGCCGACCGGCCGGATGAGCCGGTCGGCCCGAATCAGGAAACCGTCAGCGTGAAGGGAGACGAAAATGCCTCATATGATCGAACTCCGTAAGGTGTCCAAGTTCTATACGAGCAAAGAGACGGTCAGCACGGGGTTTTCCAGGATCGATCTGAAGCTTGACATGGGTGAATTTGTCGCGATCACCGGCGAGAGCGGGAGCGGTAAGTCCACCCTGCTTAACGTCATCTCCGGTCTCGACACCTATGAAGAAGGCGAGATGTTCGTCAACGGGGAAGATACCAGCGCGTACCGGACACAGGATTACGAGCGGTACCGCAAGACCTACATCGGGAACATCTTCCAGGATTACAATCTGATCAACAGCTATACCGTCTATCAGAACATAGAGCTTTCCATGATGCTCTGCGGCCGGAAGCGCAAGGAGCGCAAGGCCCGCGTCATGGAACTCCTTGAGCTGGTGGACATGACGGGATATAAGCGGACCAAGGCGTCCCGGCTGTCGGGCGGGCAGAAACAGCGCGTGGCGATTGCCCGGGCGCTGGCGAAGGACGCGCCGATCATCGTCGCGGACGAGCCGACCGGCAACCTGGACAGCGCTTCCGCGCTCAAGGTCATGGAGACGCTGCACAGGATCTCCAAAGACCGCCTCGTCGTCATCGTCACGCATAACTACGAGCAGGCGGAGCCGTACGTGACGCGCAAGATCACGATGCACGACGGCAGGATCATCGAGGACAAGAGGATCAGCCGTGAAAGCGGCATGGAGATGCCGGCGGAGGAAGATGCTGCCGAACGCTACGACGCCATGATGGAGGCGCGCGAAGCCGAATGGCGGAGCGAGGCGGAGCCGGAAGATCTCTATGCGGATCCGGCGGAGACCGCCGCCTTGGAGACTTCCCCGCAGCAGTTTGCGCGAAAGGGCGGCCGCGCGGAGCGAAACGCCGCGAAAAACGCGCAGGATGCCGGAAGAGCAGCCTCCGCAGCGAAGCCGGCAGCGCCGGCCGCGGAGCCGGTCCGGCGTTCCGAGGCGCCGAAGCGTTCGGCATTGGCCGCTTCGGGCGGCAGGACGGCGGAAAAAACCGCGACAAGCGCATCCGGAACCTACCGGGCGCCGAAGATGGGGGATATTACCGCGCTTTCACAGCTGCGCCTGGGGCTTCGCAACACCTTCAATCTCCCGGCAAAATTCATCCTGCTCCTGATCGTGTACCTGTTCATCACCGCCGCGGTGCTGAGCCAGTACGCTTCGACCAAGCTGTCGCTCCATCAGAACGAGCTGATGGGTTACAATCAGTATTTCCAGAATCTGGACCCGGCCCGGATCATCCTGACCAAGGAGGACCGGTCCGCGTTCACGGAGGAAGATCTCGCGGTGATTTCCGGCCTTGACAACGTCCGGACGGTTGTCAAGGCGGACCTCGGGCTCGATACCACCGTCATGGTGGAATCCGACACGATCGACATCAGCGGACCGACCTACCCGATCAGCACGCTGGAGCGCGATGTGGACCTCGGCAGGATGCCGGAGACGGACACGGAAGCCGTCATCCTGGTGGATGAAATGTCCTACGCCTGGGATACCCTGCAGGAGATGGGCGAGGAGATCCTCGGGAAAAAGTACTACCTCGACGCGATGGATTCCTCCTGCATCGAGTGGGGCGACCGGCTGGTGAATCAGAAGATCGAGATCGTCGGCGTCATTTTCGACGCGGATACGGAGCGGGTCAACGATTACGGTTACACTTACATCTACATCTCCGATGAATACGCGCGGAAGATCATGGTCAAGACCGTGGCCGCGTCGTCCACGGTGACCATCGGGATCAACGGGATCCGGGACGATGTTTCCGGACGCCAGATCCTCTATCCGTCCAAGGAAGTCCCGGAGGGGCAGGTCTACATCTTTGAGGAGCAGGCCTACCAGTACTATGAACAGGGGAACGCCCGCGGCAAGACGATGACCGCGACGGTCAACAACCGGTATTTCACGGACGAGATGGACTTCACGATCGGCGCGGTGATCAAGCCGAGCACACTGTCCTACTGGCTCGGGGATTCCTTCAAGAAGGATGATTACGACACCTACTCCTCCCGGATGTACATCAGCTCGGAGGACTACAGGAGCCTGTTCAGCAAGGGCAACTTCCAGGTCAGCGTGTTCATGGAGGACGAAAAGCTGTCGGAGACGACCGCGGCGGAGCTGCAGGCTGCAGGCTACAAGACGCTGGTCCTCAAGGATTCCATGATGGGGTCCAACGACGGCTACGAATTCATCATCAACATGCTGTCGGTCATCATGCTGTTCGTGGAATTCGTCGTGCTGTTCTTCATCGCGTACGCGGTCATCCGGCTCATCATGCGGTCGAGAAACACCTATTATTCCACGTTGCGGATCCTCGGCGCCAACAAGAGCAACACGGACAACATCCTGCGGATCGAGCTCCTCACCATGATGCTGATCTCCTACGGGCTGGTCACGGGTCTTGCCGTGCTCATCCGGAAGGGGATCGTGCAGCAGTACGTGACGTACATCTCGGATTATTCGTCGATCACGGAGCGTCTGGATTTCCTGACGGTCACGGATTTTGCCGCGCTGTTCCTCGCGATGTTCGTCATGTCCCTGCTGATCGCGAAGCGGTATTCGAGGACCATCTTCGGAGACAGCGCGATGAATGTCTACAGGGAGGAGGTGTAAGCGATGAGCATCCGGCTGCAGAATGTCAACAAATACTTCAACCGTCATAAGGCAAACGAGATCCACGTCATCAACAACACCTCGCTGCAGCTGCCGGACGCCGGCATCGTCACGCTGCTCGGCCCGTCCGGCTGCGGCAAGACGACGCTGCTCAACGTGATCGGCGGGCTGGACCGCGCGAACTCCGGTAAGATCTACATCGATAAGCAGTGCATCTCCCGCCGCCTGACCGGCGGCGTGGATAAGATCCGGAACGCCAAGATCGGCTACATCTTCCAGAACTTCAATCTGCTGGACGACCGGACCGTCTTCGACAACGATCAGCATAGTCTTCATCTTGCAACCCCCTGTCTCTGAAGATGGCCACCTGTTC
>CAYLSR010000137.1:0-5152 GCA_964385855.1 uncultured Mogibacterium sp. | reverse complement strand
GGACCGATGAATCTTACCTGGATCGCACAACAACTCGGACTCCCTAAAGCAACCTGCTCCAGAGCAGTGCAGCTCCTCGAAATAATGGATTTGGTCAGCATAAGCCATGTCGGCACCGAAAAACGTATCTGCCTGAATGGACAACTTGATGATGTCATGCCGCATGCGCAGAAACTTTTGACGACCCCGGTCCGGAAGGTCCTCTACCTGACGGAGTTATCACAGGACCTGAAAAAGAAAATCGGCGGAGTCCGAGCCCTTTCGGAAAGAGGTATGCTTGCGCTCGGAGAAATGGACGGAGCCTATGTAATCAGCAAAGCGGAGCACGGTTTCCTCCCGAAAGATAACATGATAAGCAGACAGGAGTATCTGGATTTTGGCGGCGAGATGGTCGAACTGTGGAAATATGATCCGGCACTGCTGTCTTCCGGTGAGTACGTGGATGATATTTCACTCATCTTATCACTTCAAGATGATCCGGATGAAAGAGTGCAGAAAGAGCTGGATGTGATCAGACAGCAATATGGAATGGGAGGTAAGTGATGGCAGCCGGAATCGGAGTTTTCAGAGATCATTTTTCTGATTACACAGAGCAATATGTGTTGATCGGCGGGATGGCGTGCGATATCTTGCTGAATGAAGCAGGGCTGGACTTCAGGATGACAAAAGATGTGGATATGGTATTGATCGTTGAGGCTCTCACAGAGGAATTCGCAGTGGCATTATGGGAGTTCATCGACTAGGGCGGATACCGGGCAAGACAAAGAAGCAGTGGAAAGCATGAGTTTTACAGGTTCATCGATCCGAAAACACCGGGATACCCGGCCATGATCGAATTGTTTGCAAGACCGACCAGCGGGATACGGCTTGATTACAAAGGAGATCTTGTTCCACTTCATATAAGTGAGGAGTTGTCGAGTCTTTCTGCTATTCTGCTCAATGAGGCTTACTATGATTTCCTTGTTCATGGAAGAACTGTAGCAGAAAACATATCGGTGCTTGATGCTGTTCACCTTGTTCCAATGAAAATGAAAGCCTGGCTGGACCTTACAGAGAGAAAAGCAGAAGGGAAACATGTGAACGACAGGGATCTCAGAAAACACAGGCAAGACATTTTTCGGCTCTTTCCGTTGATCAGTGCGGATGAGAGAGTGAAAACTCCGGATGAAGTTTACAGGGATATCCAACAGTTTCTAACTGCAATGGAAAACCAGCCATTTGATCCGCATTCAATAGGGATAAACTTTAAGAAAGAAGATGTCTTGAACATTTACAGATCAATATATTACAGTTGAATGCAGTAATCTGCATCAGGGGTCGGTCAATGAGCGCATGACCGGCCTCTTTTCATGTGCGCATTTTAATAATTTCAAAGGAACAGAAAGACATGATCAAAACACTAAGTAACGTCCTCAAGCAAAGACCTGTTCAGCGTCCCGCGGAACGTCCAGGACCTCATTCCGGTCAGCAAGATCTGGCCGGATGGGATCTTCCTGTCGGGCAGGAATCGGTTTTCAAAGCTGTACCGCTTCACGGACATCAACTATGCGGTCGCCTCCCGCGAGGACCGGGAGGGGATGTTCCTCGGGTACTCCGAGCTCCTGAATTCCCTCGACCCCGGCAGCACGACCAAGATCACGATCAACAACCGCAGGCTGAACCGCCTCGACTTCATACGCGCGGGCGAGGAGACCTCCTACTACTTCGACCTTCTGGATCACATGAAGAAGGGCCACGACTTCCGCGACTATATCTGCCCGGACTCCTACGAGAACCACAGCGACTATTTCAAAATCGGATCTCGGTATGGCCGCGTCCTGCTTCTAAGGGACTACGCTTCATATATCCGGGACGATATGGTGGCGGAGCTCACCGACATCAGCCGGAACCTGATGCTGTCGATCGACATCGTGCCGATCCCGACGGACGAGGCGGTCCGGGAGGTCGAGCAGCGGCTCCTCGGCGTGGAGACGAACGTCACGAACTGGCAGAGGCGGCAGAACATGAACAACAACTTTTCCGCCGTCATCCCCTACGATATGGAGCAGCAGCGGAAGGAGACAAGGGAGTTCCTCGAGGATCTGACGACGCGGGACCAGCGGATGATGTTCGCGGTGCTGACGCTCGTCCACACCGCGGATACGAAGGAGCAGCTCGACAGCGACACGGAGGAGATCCTCACGATCGTGCGGAAGAAGCTCTGCCAGAACGTCATCTCGAAAAACATGATGATCGCGGACAGGCGCCGGCTCCTGAACGGGAACTCCTTCATCCTCGGCGTGTCCGGCTCGGGCAAGTCCTTCACGGCGAAGAACGAAATCACGAACCTCATCCTCTCGACAGACGCGGACATCATCGTCGTGGATCCGGAGCGGGAGTACGCACCGCTCATCAAAGCTCTCGGAGGCTCGGTCATCGAGATCTCCGCGACCTCCCCGAACCACATCAACACCATGGACATGTCGAGGGACTACGGAGAAACGGACCCGATCATCGAGAAGTCCCAGTTCCTCCAGTCGCTCTGCGAGCAGATCATCGCGGGACACAAATTCGCCAAAGGGCAACAGTCCATCATCGACCGCTGTACGGAGAGCGTATACCGCTTCTACCAGCAGGGCAACTATATGGGGACGCCTCCGACCCTTCAGGACTTCCGCGAGGAACTCCTGAAGCAGCCGGAGCCTGAGGCGCATTCCCTGACGCTGGAGCTCGAGCTCTTCACAAGGGGTTCCCTCAACACCTTCGCGAAGCAGACTAACGTGGATACCTCGAACCGCCTGATCTGCTACGACATCCTGGATCTCGGCGAGCAGCTCCGGGCAATCGGTATGCTCGTCATCCTCGACTCCATCCTGAACAGGATCACCAGGAACCGGCAGCAGGGGAAGCAGACATTCGTCTTCATCAATGAGATCTACCTCCTCTTCATTCACGAGTATTCCGCGCAGTTCCTGTTCAAGCTCTGGAAGCGGGTCCGGAAGTACGGCGCCTACTGCACGGGGATCACACAGAACGTCCTCGACCTCCTGCAGTCGCACACGGCGAGGACGATGCTCAGTAACTCCGAGTTCATCGTCATGCTGAACTAGGCGGCGACGGACAGGGCCGAGCTCGCGAAGCTCCTGAACATCTCGGACCTGCAGCTGTCGTATATAACGAATGTGGATGCGGGGCACGGGCTCATCAAGGTCGGGTCGAACCTCGTTCCGTTCGAGAACGATTTTCCGAAAGATACAAAGCTGTACCGGCTGATGACGACGAAGCCTGGGGAAGGCGTCGGGCCGGAGGACGCAGCATTTGAGGAGTCGCTTACCCCGAGGGATCAGGCGATCCTTCGGAAGATCCGGGAGGTCGCGAGGAATTCGGAGGAGTTCGAGAAGCTGGTGGGGAAGTATCTGAGGGGGAATAAAGGAGAATGCGAATAGAGGCGGGAGTCTCTATGCATGTGATGATTAGTTTCAGAAAGGAGAAGAAAACGTTGGTTTATAAATGCTTAATCAAATGAAACAGAGGTTGACATATTAAATAATATTGAATATACTTTAATTATTATGAACGGTGAAGCGAATTACAGAGAAATAGTTGTGTTTGAAACACAACCAATCAAAAAAAGCATTTTGCAGCTGGCTGTCCCGACAGTCCTTAGTCAGCTGGTTTTTTTGATATACAATATGGTAGACACCTGGTTCATCGGAAAGACTGGAGATGTGGACCAAATGGCTGCAATAACGGTTTCTTATCCATTGTATATGATACTTGTTGCTATTGGTAACATGTACGGGATAGGAGGCAGTAGTTTTTTTGCACGATTATTGGGTAGTAAAGATTACAGAAGAGCAGAATGTGTGGCTGGTTTTTCAATTTGGGCGTCATGTATTACAGTGCTGGTATATGGCTTAATTATTGCCTGCATCATGGATCCTATTCTTGGTATACTGGGCGCTGAGGGGAGAACTATTGCTTTTGGAAAGCAGTATCTCTTTTGGACTGTAATTGTTGGGGGAATTCCGATACAACTTAATGTGGTGCTTGCGAATCTATTACGTGCAAAAGGGCAAGCGAAATTCGCGGGATTTGGTGTCAGTCTTGGTGGTGTGCTAAACATAATTCTCGACCCATTATTTATCTTTGTTTTTGGTATGGGAATCAAAGGAGCGGCTATTGCAACAGCACTGGCGAACTTCATGGGTATGTTGTATTTTCTTAGTGCATTGAACAGGGAGAAAGAGGAAAGTGTCGTTATCATTCCTCTCTCTCCGAGGGGAATTACGCTAAATGAGGCAAGAGAAGTGTATTCTATTGGGGCTCCAGCTGCAATCCAAATTGTTTTGGCTTCTGTTTCGAATGGATTTTTGCTAGGGTTAATGGGAGACTATGATTCCGCAGTAATCTCAGGACTTGGTATATCACAAAAGCTGGAAGCTGTTCCATTCCAGACTTTCATGGGAATCTCATCGGGAGCTATGCCGCTTATTGCATATAATTATGCTTCCGGAAATAAAAAAAGAATGAGAGACGGAATAAAAATCGCTATTATCTATGGGCTGATAATAACGATTGCCTTTTTGACTATTATGGAGGTTTTCGCACCAAGCCTGATTAGGCTGTTTTTGAATGATCCAATCACGGTTGAATATGGTTCTGTATTTCTTAGATTGAGAAACGTTGCCCTTCCGTTCGTAACAATTGAATTTATGTTGATTGCAGTATTTCAAGGTGTTGGAAAGTCAAAAGAAGCATTTGCCTTATCCATATTTAGAAAAGGCATCGTTGACATCCCTATAATGTTGCTTTTCCAACACTTATGGTACGTGTATGGTCTTATGCTTGTCCAGCCTTTAATGGAAGTATTTGGCTGTATCCTGGCAGTTTGGCTATATACCAAACTGAGGTGAGGTTACAGTATCTGAGTTTGTACGTTGGATGGCCATGATTATTTCAGCATCCGCGTTGCTATCATTAAACCACTGATGAGATAACTGAGGGAGAATCCGTATAGAGTCTCCTTCATTTAATGTATAAAGATCGCTTTCAATCTTTACTTTTGCTGTTCCTCTACTTATATAGGCAATTTCCTCACCTTCATGACGATTCATCTTTGCCGTTTTTCCACCATTAGGAGACAAGGTTGTCTTAAGCATGATGATTGAGT
>CAYLSR010000136.1:0-5157 GCA_964385855.1 uncultured Mogibacterium sp. | reverse complement strand
CACGATTCTACAGGGCGATAAGCTTCCTTTATAAAGAAGATTGTTTTTAAAATAACCAATATTGTAACTAATACCTTGTCAAACGTGACCCTAATCCAGTACAATGGGCATGAATTATTTTGCCCTGATAATTATGATAGTATTTTTAAGTTATTGTACGAGGAAGAAACAAGGGCAGCATTTAAAGGAGGTACTATGAGTAAAAGAGTCTATCTTTTCCACGAGGGCAACGCAGACATGCGCAACCTTCTCGGAGGAAAGGGAGCCAACCTGGCAGAGATGACCAATATCGGTCCCATGCCTTCCCATTATGCTCATTACTATCACGGTAAGGAAGTCACCCGTATCCTGCCGGATGATATCAAGGATATCATCAATACAGGCCAGAATTCCATTGATTCTTATATCATTGGTCTTCAGGGACCGGATATTCTGGCTTTTTACATGCCTTATTCCAACAACAGACTCAACCGGCTCGGGCGCAGCATTCATCAGGCCTCCGCGAAAGATTTCTTCTCACGATCCATCCGTACGCTTGAAGATCACCGGACGCCGGAATCCTTCAGTTACCTGTATGGCTGTCTCTGCCATTACATGCTGGATTCCGCCTGTCATCCGATCGTCCTTTCCGCTATGGAGGAAACCGGTCTGACTCACGCGGCGATCGAACGCGAATTTGACAACTATATCCTTCGCATCAGCGGCAAGCGCCCGATCGGACTCGATACTTCGATCATCATTCCGCTGAATCCGGCGTTGGGCGAGATCATCAGTCCGTTTTACCCGGGAATATCCGCAAACAGGATCAACAGCGGGATCGAGTCCATGTCGAAGATCCTCGGCATGATGTGCTCCCGCAGTAAGCGTACACGCAACGCGCTTTATACCACTCTGTCGCATATTCCGATCGATGGTGTCCGGGACAAACGGGACATGGTCGTCAAAACGAAACCGCAGCAGCTTGCGGAGAAAAGCAGCTACAAACTGTGGGACGAACTGAACCGGTCTGTCAGCGATACCGCGGCTGAACTGGATCTCCTGATGGATTCGATCCTGCTGGGCAAGCCGCTGTCTGACAGACTTTCCGGAAACTTTCTCGGTGTTCTTCCTGAGTAATGCTCCAATCCTTATAACAAATAAAACAGCTCCCTGCGGAGCTGTTTTATTACTTTTCACGAATTCTGTCCGACTGCTTATACCAAGACCTTCACGCCATATGTCAATACGGAGACGATCACCCCGGCTGTACAGATCCCCACAAAGATCGCCGGGAGCGCTTTCTTCAGCTTCATATCCATCATAGCCGCGACAAGAGCGCCGGTCCAGCCTCCGGTGCCCGGAAGCGGGATCGCGACGAGGATCAGGAGCCCCCAGAACGCATATCGTTCGACGATCTCCTTCTTATCCTCCGCGCGTTGTTCCAGCCGGGTCACGAAGCGGTTCAGCCACTCGCTCTTCGTCCGCAGCCAGGCGAAGACCTTTTTCGTAAACAGAATCAGCACCGGTATCGGCAGGAAGTTTCCGATAATGGAAACGATCAGGGCCTGCTGTACACTGAGTCCAGCAACAACGCCATACGGAATCGCGCCACGGAGCTCTACGACCGGGACCATCGCCATGAGGAATGTAACGAGCACTGCTTTTGTCATGATTTCTTCCTGTGGAAATAACCCCAGCTATCCTTTCTTCTGCTCCGGCAGTTGTAACGCCTTATCTTCTCGCAACCTGCTGGGAAGCCTCAAGCAGCTTCTCCTTGAGCTGGTTCTCGATCGCGCTCAGTTCTGCCTGAGCCGCCATTCTCTTCTCCTTGCCCTCTCTCTGGATATTCATGACTTCGTCCAGAGTGCTGATCAGCTGCTCGTTGGTGTGGCGCAGCGTCTCGATATCCACAATGCCTCTCTCCGATTCCTTCGCGGTCTCGATGGTTGCCTGCTTGAGCGCGTCCGCGTTCTTCTTGAGAAGCTGATTGGTCATGTCAGTCACTTCTCTCTGCGCCTTGGCAGCCTGTGTGGAGTGCTCAACGCCCATCGCGATGACCATCTGGTTCTTCCACAGCGGAATGGTGTTGACGATCGTCGACTGGATCTTCTCTGCCATGACGTTGTCGGATGCCTGCACCATACGGATCTGCGGAGCAGTCTGCATCGCGACCGTTCTGGTCAGCTCAAGGTCATGCAGCTTCTTCTCAAAGCGTTCGATCTGAGAAGCGAGGTCTTTCGCTGCCTGCGCGTCTTCCGGAAGCCCACTCTTGGCAGCCTTCGCCTGCAATTCCGCAAGCTCATTCGCTCTGACTTCATCCAGTTTCTTATAGCCGGCCAGAATGTACATGGACAGTTCCTTGTAGTAAGTAAGGTTCATCTCATACATTCTGTCAAGCACCGCGGAGTCCTTCATCAGAGTCACCTGATGCTTCTCGAGCTCCTTCTGGATCTCCTCGATGTTGGTTTCGACCTTGCTGTATTTGAGCTTCATGGCTTCGAGGTTGTTGGCTTTCTTTTTGAAGAATCCGAAGATCCCGCCCTTGTCCTCTTCATCAAAGTGCCTCAGCTCCGTGACAAGCGAGGTGATCATCGTGCCGACTTCGCCCATGTCTTTCGCGCGGACGTTTTCGAGCGCCTTCTCGGAGAAATCCGCGATCTTCTTCTGGGTCCCGACACCGTAATTCAGGATCGCCTGGGAATTCGATACGTCGATCTTGTCGACGAACGCGTTGACCTGAGCCAGTTCGCTCTCCGTCAGCTCCGCCTCAAACGCTGCATTCCGGTCGATCTTGGTCTCCGTAGCGACCGGAGCGGCCGGCGCCTCTACGACTTCCGGTTCTTCCGAATAGATCTCCAGCGTAGGAACAGGGTCCGCTGCCGGCTCCGCGAAGATCGCGTCGACCTTCTCTTCCAAAGCGTCATTCGAGATCCCGTCAAATGCCAGCGAGAAATCAGGTGCCTTCACTTCAACATCTTCAAACTTGTCTTCCATAATCCTTCTCCTATCTTACTTTTGAGGCTGAACGGTCCGCCCGGCGGTCCCGCCCTTCCAATAACTGACGTTTTCTGCTATTTCGTGCTCCGGACGACGCCTTCTTCAGTCAGACCGTCCTGAGCCATCATAGTCTTCATCGCGGAGATATCCGACGAGATATCCCAGGCAACTTCTTCGAACATGCTGTCGAACAGGTTCTCGAACGCGGTGTTGATGATATCCATCGCGCCCTCGATCTCCTTCTTGGTATCCGCAACGTTCTTGCTGGACATCGGCTGCTTGTCGAGGTCGATGTACGCCGTGATCAGCTTTTCCGTCGTCGGCAGATAGTAGTTCATGAACTTGTTGAGATCGCCGGCGCTCTTCGGATTCTTCTTGACCTGCTCGAAGATCCGGTCGACGATCATCTTGAGATGATCGAGCTTGGCCGTCATCTCCTCATCCGGGATCTGATCGTTGTACTTCTGAACCTTCTGGATGAAGCTGCGGCCTTCGCGGATGGTCTTCTTGACGTCTTCCGACACATCCAGCTCGTCGATCTCGTCCTTGATCGCAGCTTTCTCCGCGGCCTCCTTCCTGGCTGTTTCGACCTTCTGTCCCTCGGCCTGCAGATACTGCTGATAGACCTCTTCGGTCAGCATCAGGGTCGTCTTTTTCTCATCCAGATGAGCCTGCGGCAGCATGCCGGCCTTGATCATCGCCTCGAGGTTGGCGAGCGTGGTCGTGTAGGTCTCGCCCGCGAGGGAGGCCAGCTGGCTAATGGTGACGTACTCCGCGTTGCCGACCAGACGGCTGTACTTGTAGAACTCGTTGATCAGCTGGCGGTCCGCCTGACCGCCTCTCAGCATGCGAATGCTGGCCGCTGCGCCGAACCCGCCGATCGCCAGGTACGGGATGGCGGAAGCGATCGAAATCGCGCCCGCGATGCCCATGGCCGAAAACAGCAGCGGTACGAACACGCACAGGCCGGTGATGCCGAAGATCGACTTGAACGCTGCATTGGAATACCGCGGATTGATTCGCAGGAACGGTGTCCCCCTGCGCGCCATACCCGAATTGATCGACTGATGATTCTGCTGAATATAGGCAGGCTGCTGATGCGTCTGCGGCCGGACCATACCTGGATACATCTGGAAGGTCACCACCTGCGGTCCTTCCCTGCGCCGGCGCTCATTGTACCGGTTGATCTCGTTCGTCAAATCGTACACCTGCCGCTGAATATCCTGATTGAGCCGCCTGTAGTCATTCTGCTCGACCGCACTGTTGACGGCATCCATGATAATCCTGCTCGTTTCGAGCATCTCGTCCAGATAATCCATTGCAACTCCTTTTGAACAGAAAACTGTTCATTCTGAAATCATTTTATCACTTGAGGCTTCCGGTCGGAAGGACCGGCCGGAAACCCGTCAGAGCGTTTACTCCTCCCGGAGGACGGCGCCGCACTTCTTCTGAAGCGCCTTGACGATGCCGTTCATCTTCTTATCGATCTGCTTGGACGTCATCGTGCTGTCGTCGTTGCCGATCCAGATGCGGAACATGACGGACTTCTTGCCGTCCGGGATCTGCTTGCCGCGATACTCTTCGATGAACCGGTAATCCTTGACCATGAAGCGGATCGCTTCAACGACATCATGCCACTTGACGCCTTCATCGACGAGGATCGACAGATCCTGCTCGACGAGCGGATACTGCGGCAGGTGTTTGAACTCGTTGGTGCGGGATGGCAGCGGCACGAGCATGTCCATGTTGATCTCGAAGAACGCCATCTGCGTGCGCTTGATTCCCGCATCGTTCATCGCGGCAGCGGACATCAGGCCGATCGACCCCACGCACTTTCCCTGATGCATCACGTTGATCCACACCTTCTCGTCCGCCCAGGACGGTTTGGACTTCTGCTTGAAGCTGACGTCCTCCATGTGGCAGTAGCCCGGGATGCCCTCGATCACGCCTTTGACGCGGAAGAACAGCGCCTTTGCGTCCTTACCGACCGCAACGCCCGTCAGATACTTTTTCTGGATCGGCAGGGTCTCCTCTTCGCAGGACGGATGATACTCGCCCTTTTCGAAGACCTGCGAAACCTCAAACAGGTTGAATTCGTCGAAGTACCGGAGGTTTTTCGCGGTCGATTCCAGCATGCCCGGGATGAGCGAGCTGCGCAGGTTCGCCTGCTCCGGCGCCGGC
>CAYLSR010000135.1:0-5163 GCA_964385855.1 uncultured Mogibacterium sp. | reverse complement strand
AGTTCAAAGATGATCCGGAAGCTGCAGTTCCGCTGAAGCAGTTCAAGGAATAATCCCAAAAATCCAACATAGTGAAATATAATATGCGGGCCGGGTCACTGGCCTGCATATTCATCAAAGCAGGAAGAAAGGAGCTTGCGGATCTCCGCGATCCGCAGATGAAACAGCATGGAATACAATTTTTCTGAAAAAGTATCAACCTTAAAGCCATCCGCGATCAGAGAGCTCTTCAAGCTGATGGTCGGCAAGGGCGCGGTCGTCTCGCTGTCCGGCGGCAATCCGTCCAAGGACTCATTCCCGGTGAAGGAGATTCAGGAAGTGTCGGCCAGGATCCTCAAGGATGACTGGGTCGGCGCGCTGCAGTACTCCGTCAGCGAAGGGTATCCGCCGCTGAGAGACCTCATGAGAGGCTACGTCAAGGAGCACTTCGGCGTCGGCACGGAGGCGGACGACATCCTGATCACCTCCGGCGCGCAGCAGGCGAACGATATGGTCGCGAAGATCTTCTGCAACGAAGGCGACGTCGTCCTGCTGGACAGCATCTCGTTCATCGGCTCCATCAGCGCATTTAAGGCGAACAACCTTCGCCCGGTCGGCGTCGACAGCGATGAGAAGGGCATGGACCCTGTCAAGCTGGAAGAGGCGATCCTCGCGAACCCGAAGGCGAAGCTGATCTACCTCATCCCGAACTTCCACAACCCGACCGGCTTCACGATGCCGTTCGACCGCAGGAAGGAGATCTACGAGGTCGCGAAGAAGCACAAGATCATGATCCTCGAAGACAACCCGTACGGCCAGCTGAGATTCAGCGGCGAAGACGTACCGGCGATCAAGACCCTCGACACCGAAGGCATCGTCTGCTACTCCGGCAGCTTCTCCAAGGTCGTCGCACCGGGACTCCGCGTCGGCTACCTGGTCGCGAATCAGGACATCATCTTCCGCGGCACACTGCTGCATCAGTTCACGGACGTTCACCCGAGCTCGCTGCCGCAGATGATCGTCTATGAGTTCTTCAAGAACTACGACACCGACGCGCACATCAAGGACGTCCAGAAGCTGTACGGCGACAAGGCGAAATTCATGTGCGAGCAGCTCACGGAGAAGCTCCCGCCGGAAGTCACGTTCATCCCACCGGAAGGCGGTATGTTCGTCTGGATCACGGATTCGACCGGCAAGATCGACATCGGCGAGTACGTCCAGCGGCTGATCAGCGAATATAAAGTCGCGGTCGTTTCCGGCGACGTATTCATGTCGGAAGGCGGCCTCTCACACTCCGTCCGCCTGAACTTCACCGTACCGAGCGTGGAGCAGATCGAAGTCGGCATCACGGCGGTCGCGGATCTGTTCAAGAAGATGTACGCGGAGATGGAATAATCGGGGAGGTACCGGATGTCCAAAGTCGTATCCTTCATCTCGACCGGGCAGGGCCCGCGGGATGATATCATGTATGAAATGATCCGGCACCTGTCGCCGGAGATCGAGATCCGGGAGGTCGGCGCATTCGACGACTTCTCGCTCGATGAACTGCATCAGTTCGCGCCGAAGAACGGGGAACCGTCCACGGTCTCCCGGGTCCGCGACATGTCGATGTTCGAGTTCACCATGAAGGCAACGCAGGACTACGTCCAGAAGAAGATCGACGAGGAGATCGCGGCCGGCACGGACCTGGTGGTCGTGCTGTGCACCAGCGAATTCCCTCCGTACCGGTCTTCGGTACCGATCATCGAACCGTACGAACTGATCCACAAGCAGGTCGCGGCCCTCAAGGGCGACTGCACCGTCGGCGCGCTCTTCCCATATGAGCCTTACGAGGAAATGATGGCGGAGAGCTGGGCAAAAGACGGGACGCCGGTCGTCTACAAGACGATCCCGTCCGCGGACGCCAATCACGAGGAATATGTGGACTTCTACCGCGAAGCCGGCGTGAAGCTCCTCGTGATGGACTGCATCAGCTATAAGTATGAAAGCAAAAAATATTACGCCGAGAAGCTCGGGGTCCCGGTCATACAGCCGAAATCCCTGATCATCTCGACGATCCACAATGTTCTTGCACTGGATTGATCATTAGGGAAAGGAAGTTCGCGATGGATCTGAAACCGACGATCCGGATGGAGCGCTATCCGGAAACCATCCGGGTGATCGATTCCCACGCGGCCGGCATGGGCGCGCGGGTGGTCATCGGCGGGGTGCCGGAGCTGCAGGGCAGCACGATGCGCGAGAAGATGAACTGGTTCCGGGATCATTACGATTACATCCGGACGGCGGTGGTCTGCGAGCCGCGCGGCCACAACGCGCTGGTCGGGACGGTGCTGACGGAGCCTTGTGATCCGGAAGCGGATTACGGGATCTTTTACATCGAGCCGCCGGGGTACCTGGACATGTGCGGGCACGGCACGATCGCGACCTCCACGGTGCTGGTCGAGACCGGACTGGTGGAAGTCCGTGAACCGGAGACGCTGATCACCTTTGAGACGCCTGCGGGACTGGTCCGCGCGACCGTCCGCGTTGAAGGCGGACGGGCGACCGGCGTGTCGATCGTCAACGTGCCGGCCTACGTGTTCCGGCAGGGGCTGACGACGGAGTTCCGGGGCAAGACCCTCTGTTACGACGTGGTCTTCGGCGGAAACAGCTTCGCCATGATCCCGATCGAGCAGATGGGGATGGAGATCGGCCCGGAGACGGTGGATGAGCTGCTGGCCATCCAGCTGGAGCTCATGCCGCAGATCAGCAGAGAGGTCGCCGCAAACTATCCGGAATTGGGACTGGAGATCGTGGAGGGCTGTGAGTTCTACGGGAAGTCGCCGACGCCGGGCTGCGATGCCCGAAACGTCGTACTGTGCGGCAAGCTGGCGGACCGCTCCCCGTGCGGGACCGGGACGAGCGCCAAACTCGCCCTTCTGCATGCGGAAGGCAAGCTCGGCGTAGGCGAGAAGTACGTTAATGAGAGCTTTATCGGCTCGACTTTCGTCGGTGAGATCCTGGGGGAAACGCAGGTCGGTCCGTACCGGGCCGTCATCCCGCAGATCACCGGCAGAGCCTTTATCACCGGGACGGCGACGTTCCTGCCGGACCCGGAAGACCCGTTTCGAAACGGGTTTACGATCGGATAGTGTCTGAAGTTTGACATGAATGACTTCTAGATGGTATTCTTATCCTGATAAGGGGGGGACCAGGAGGAACAACATGGACACATCGATCAAGAAGAACTACTCGTTATTGAGTGACCTGGTTTACAACGCGATCAAGGAGGCGATCATCAAGGGGGAACTGGAGCCGGGCAAAAAAGTCTCGGAAACCGGCCTCGCACGTAAGCTGGAGGTCAGCCGGACGCCCGTCCGGGAGGCCCTCAGGATCCTCCATGCGGAGGGGTTTGTCAGTCTGATGCCGAATTCCAAGTTCGTGGTGAATGCGTTCACCAGCGATGACGCGCAGGAAGTCCTGACCGTCCGCCGCCTGCTCGAGGGCGAGGCGGCCCGCCTGGCAGCGCTCAGCACGGACAGCGGCAAAGCCGCGATCATCCGGCATCAGCGGGAGCTCGTACCGGAGTACATCCGGTACGCGACCGAGCATACCGGGGAGGAGTCGATGGATTACGACATCGAATTCCACCGGGATGTCTACCGGATGAGCGGAAACAAGCGGCTGATGGAGCTCGGAGAGCACATCAAAGACCGCCAGGTCCGCATCCATCTGGCCAACAACTGGGAGAATCTCAATTACGGCAAAGTGTTCACCGATCAGCACCTGCTGATCCTCGACGCGATCGAACGGGGCGATGCCGCGGACGCGGAAGCGAAAGCGCACGACCACATCGATTACCTGATCAGCCTGCTGGGCAAGCAAGCGTAAACGGTCAGAAGACACAGGGAGTCTTTCAAACGGAAACAGGAGAGAGGCTCTTTGTGTTCACGTTATATCTAAAACGGTATACAGTAGACAGTAATGTTCAGCTCACCCGGGAACGCGGGATCTGCGCAATACGGTCTCGGACAGGATTCGTATACCGGGCAAAAAGATGATTCCGAAAGGAGGAACCAGTATTGTCTGATAAAGTTTTAATGAAAGGAAATGAGGCGATCGGCGAAGCTGCGATCCGTGCCGGCGTTGCCGCCTATTACGGCTATCCGATCACACCTCAGACGGAGCTCACCTCGTACATGGGAGCGCATATGCCTGAAAAAGGCCGCGTCTTCATCCAGACCGAGAGCGAAATCGCTGCGATCAACGCGGTCTTCGGGTCGGCGGCGGCGGGCTTCCGCGCGATGACTTCTTCTGCCGGAACGGCGATGAGCCTCAAGCAGGAAGGTATGGCGCACATGGCCTACATGGAGATGCCGGGTCTGATCGTCGACATGATGCGCGGCGGCCCGGGCCTGGGCAACATCATCGCGACGCAGGGCGAATACAATCAGGCGACCAAGGGCGGCGGAAACGGCGACTACCACAACATCGTTCTGGCACCGAATTCGGTCCAGGAATGTGTGGATCTGGTCCGCGTGGCGCTCGACCTCGCCGATAAATACCGCAACCCGGCGATCCTGCTGGCGGACGGCACGATCGGCCAGATGATGGAAGTCGTTGAGTTCCCGGATCCGATCGAGCCGGAAGACCTGCCGGTGCCGGAATATGCGCTGACGGGCCGCAAGGGCGGCAAGCCGCACAAGGTCGAGCCGAAGAACTCCGCGGACGACCTGGAGGCGCACAACGTCCACCTGCAGCAGAAGTATGACCTCTGCGAGCAGAACGAGAAGAGATCCGAGAAGGTCTACACCGAAGACGCGGAAGTCCTGGTCGTGGCGTTTGGCTTCGCTTCCAGAATCGCGCGCGGCATGGTGGAAGAACTCCGCGAAGAAGGGGTCAAAGCGGGCCTGTTCCGGCCGATCACGCTCTGGCCGTACGATACCGAAGGCCTTGAAGAGGCGGCGAAGAACGCGAAGTTCGTCGTCGTGCTGGAAGGCAACGCGGGCATGATGTGCAGAGACGTCCGGCTGTTCCTGGGCAAGGACAAACCGGTCCTGCTCAACGGCCGTATGGGCGGCAACAACATCAACGCGGACAGCGTCAAGGACAAGATCAAGCAGGTCCTGGCAAGCGGTAACTATGAAGATTGGAGGGAATTCGATGGCAAACAAGGTGTATGGAAAACCTTCGTGTATTAATGAT
>CAYLSR010000134.1:0-5181 GCA_964385855.1 uncultured Mogibacterium sp. | reverse complement strand
CCGTGGTACCGACTTCCCAGGTCTCTCTGGTGAAGCTCCGGGCAACATTACCGCCATTTGCGACGAAGTTGTGCCCCGTGATGTAGGAAGCGTCGTCCGAGGAGATGAACAGGATCGTATTGGTGATCTCGTCCAGCGTAGCCGGTCTGCGCAGTCCGTCCGGGCTCTGTGCATAGTAGATCTCTTCCTGCGTCCACTCCTTGGTCCCGTCGTCGACGATGCCGACTTCCAGCGTGTTGGACCGAACACCCCATGGCGCCCATTCCATGCTCGCGCATTCGATCATCATCTTCCAACCTGCCGAGAAGTACGCGTCAAACGCACAGCGTACATCCGGCTGCTTGCCGCCGTAAGGGCCTACGATCTTGAGGAAGCTGCCCGCTCTCTGCTCGCTCATGTCCTTGATGGATTCGTTGAAGACATAGATTGCGCCGAGACCGTCTCTCTCCATGTACTCGTTCCAGTCCTCATCGTCCAGTTCTTCAAAGCTCTTGGTGTTTTCAACTGTATGCATGCAGACCGAGGTCGTGACCTTTCCGTACTTCGCTCTGACTTCGTCAAAGAAAGCCGTGACCGCTGCTTCATCGGTGATATCGACCTTGCAGAACATCGCCTCTCCGCCGGCTGCCTGGATCGCTTCCAGCGTCTCCTTGCCGCACTCTTCACATGGTCCGAAGAACGCGACCTTCGCGCCTTCCGCCGCGAACCGCTTCGCGGTCGCCGCGCCGAGAGGTGTGCAGACATCTGCGATGACAGCTACTTTCCCTTCCAGTTTCTTTTGTGCCATCTCCTCGTTACCTCCTTGAAATCCTTTCCTGATGCTGATCCTCTGATCATCCTCTCATGAAGATCAGCCGATAGTTTTACATTAACGTATGCGCTTTTCTTGCCATTATTATATTACGTAATACGTACTATAATTACACCGAATGTAGAATGTAATTATAGTATTTTTGCTATCAAAGGTTCTGCTGAAAGAAAAAAAGACCCTGTGCGGGTCTTCCTTTCGCAGGATGAAGTGGACGGCCGGCTTGAGGAACCGGCTTTTACCGTTCCGGCTGCAGGACCGCAGTCCCGATCCTGTTCATCAGGCTTGCCACCATCGGGTCGTAATTCTCCCGGAGCCGGACGGCCTGATACTTTGTGAATTCGTTTTCCACATCGTGGAACAGGTAGCTGCTGTTCCCGTACACTCTGGAGGTATGGTCCGCAATGCAGACGCCCCTGTTCAGGCGGACGTACATGAGCTTGTCCTCTTCCGTCAGGACTTCTCTGACTCTTTTCGGCGTGAATCCGAACCGCTTCCCAAGTTGCTCCAGATACTTCATGTCGTACGGATCGACCTCCGGCGAGATCACGACAAACGTCTCTCCGCTGAGCTTCTCCGGCGTGATCACGCGGTTCGGATTCTCCTCACCGGAACAGACGACCGACACCTGCGATTCGAGCAGCGTGATCCCCGCGTAACGGTCCTGATCCTCCGCCATCCTGCCCGGCAGAATCGCGACATCGACATCCTTGCCGTCAAGCGCCGCCAGGATCTCCATGTTGGTCATCCCGAGGATCTCGATCCGGATCTCCGGCTCTTCCTTCTGCATCTTGTGAATGGCCTCGGTCAGCCGGTTCCCGAGCCGGAGACCGACGACCTGCCCGATTTTCAGTTCCTTTTTGATGGCCTTCATCTTGCCGGCCAGATCGATCGCGTCGTCGAGCATCTTGATCGCCTGCTCGAACACCGGACGGAGCATCTCCCCCTGCGGTGTCAGCGAGACGTTGTGCCGATCCCGCTGCAGCAGCCGGTATCCGAGATTCTTCTCGAGCGCGGAAACATGCATGCTGATCGTCGCCTGGGAGATGCAAAGTTCCTTTGCCGCCGAGGAGAAATTCAGGTGCCGCGCGACCGCCAGAAAGCTTCTGATCTGTGTATCGGTCATATCAAAACCTCCGCTGAAAAGATTGATTTTTCATACATTTAGAGTTACAATTCTGTTAACTTCCATTTCAAGGTGATATGTAATACAACTCGATGAGGGGAATAGAAATGGATTCCGAACAGATCAAACGATTCCTGGTCACGGCCAGATACAGCAGCTTCACGGACGCCGCGCGGGAGCTCTACGTCTCGCAGCCGACGATCAGCAAGCAGATCCACGCGCTGGAGGAAGAGCTTCAGGTCACGCTCTTTGAGCGCAGCGGCCCGAGGATCCGCCTGACCCGCGAGGGCGAACTGTATGTTGAATGCTTCGAAGAGATCGCGGGCATCCTGGATTATTACAATGCGCTGATCCATCAGGAAACTTCCTACGAAACGCCTCATCTCAGGATCGGCGTGCTGGAGGGGCTCGACGTCATCGAGCACCTCCGTCCCGTCCTCGACCTGATGGAAGAGTCCGGCGAACAGGTGGAAACCAGTCTGTCCTTCCTGTCGCACCGGAATCTGAACATGCGGCTCGCCAACCGGACGATCGACGTCGGTGTGACGCTGTCCGACGAGATCCTGAACAACACCAGCTTCGAATACATCATCCTGGCGCAGCTGGAACACGGGCTCGCGGCCCATAAATCGATCGATATCGCCACGGACGGGCAGCTGGACCTAGAGAAGATCCGCCGTCAGGAGTTCTACATCGCGAAAGACGGATCGCTGGGATTCCGGCAGTATTTCAGCAAATTATCGGCGAGATTCGGGCTGGACGAAGCGCGCGTACACTACGTGCCGAATATCGAAAGCCAGATCCTCTCCCTTGAATCCGGCGTCGGCATCTCGGGCGTGAGCTTCACGCCGCGCGGCAAAAACAATCCGAACCTCAACTTTTACCCGGACGATTTCACGACGATCCGGATCGTCGCCGCCTGGAGCGACACGAATAAGAGCCGCGCAAAGGAGCTCTTCGCCCGCTCCGCCCGGCGGTATTCCCGCGAGCGGCGCCGGCTCTGACCCCGTCCGTCAGACGAGGTAGAGCACTTTGTCTTCCGGCGGTTCGGCCGCTTCCCACTCCGTCACGAGGAGCACCGGCCCTTCACCGTGATAGACCGGAAGCTGCTCGATCCGGACTGTCCCGGCCGCCGTGACCCAGTCCCCTTCCTGCCATTTATCCGCTTCCGCTCCGCGGCACACGGCCCCGTAAAAAGTCATGTCTTCCGCGCAGCAGACCATGGACAGCCGTCCGACCCTGCAAAGCCCCTCACCCCTGCGCACCTCTCCGGTGACGCGGATTTTTTTGCCGTCATACCGGGAAGGGCTTCTCAGCGCGTCGATGTACCAGATGCCGAAGTGCTCCGGTAGGATGTCGACGGTCTCCGCGTCCAGATCGTACGGCACCGGAAGGTTCAGCACATAATCCTCCGTATTTCCGTCCGGATCCACCAGCTCGATGGAGGCCTTCGGATTCATCGCGATCAGATTTCTCCTGTAGAGCATCTCCTTCAGTTCGTCCGTGCACCGGTTGATCATGATCGCGTCCGCTTGCGAGATGTGCGAGAACATGAAGTTCCCCATGTTGGCGCTGTACAGCTCATAGGTGCCGGCGTCGACCAGCGTGATCACCATGATCAGCCGCCAGGCCTCCGGGAACGAAAAGATCATCTTCCGGCTGTCCCACATCCCGTTGCACTCCACAAAGACCGCAGCCGCGCCGGCCTCATCGGACAGTGCCCTGAGGTTGTCCGCCTCAAACGCGTCGATCGAGTCGACGTCGGCGAGCGCGACGTTATTCTTTTGGAGGAACTCCTCCGAATATTCCTCTTCGCCGTCCTCGCAGCGGACCAGCAGGATCCTGTGCCCCTGCGTGAAATCCGGATCTCCCAGAAGACCGCGGATAAACGTGGTCTTCCCGCTCTCCAGAAAGCCGTTTACGAAATATACGGGTATCATCGTCTCATTCATCTCATCCTACCTGCTGAAGATACAGACTGCCTGCTCGTATTCAGTTGAGCAGGCAGTCTTACACATTTGTACGTGCTTCTACGGTTTAATACTATCGCAATCAGTCTCTGTTGTCCAGTGCAGCCTTGATCGCGATACCCTTGATCATGACTTCCTGAGCCTTGTCAGCCTCAGACAGCGGGAACTTGTGCGAAATGATCTCGCCGAACGGATATTTGTCTTTGTTTGCTTCGATGAAGCGGAGACCCTTGTAGAAGTGTCTGATGTCCGCGCCTCTGTTGCCCATAATCAGGCAATGCTTTACGAGGACCTTGCCCGGTGCGAACGGTACGGTGCGCTGCGAAGCCTGGCCGACCAGAATGTATCTGCCGAGGGTCGCGATGAAGTCCATACCTTCCGCGAAGGAGGACGGAGCGCCGGATGCTTCGAAGATGACGTCAGCGCCTCTGCCATCGGTCAGCTCCATGATCCTGGCATTTCTCTCTTCTGCGGTCTTGTACTCGTTCATGCTGATGGTGTGCGTTGCGCCCCACTTCTTGGAGAACTCAAGACGAGTCTCGGACATGTCGATCGTGATGATCTTGGAAGCCGGGGACTGAGCCGCCAGTACGGTGCAGTACAGGCCGATCGGGCCGACGCCCTGAACGACAACGGTCTCACCGACCTTGATGCCGCCGTGCGCGAGCAGCGTCTCGAAGTTGGAGATCGCACTTCTGAACGCGCAGCCGACGCCGAGCGCTTCGTCATCCGTCAAAGAATCCGGAATGCGGAGGATGTCCGTGCCGGCGCTGATGATTTCATATTCGGAGTATCCGCCTCTCAGCTGGGAAGGATCCGCGAATCCATAGCCCTTGCTGTAGTCGCACATGAACGGCTGCTGGAGGATCTTGCAGGCGTAGCACTCACCGCACCACTGGTGGCACCAGATCACGCGGTCGCCTTCCTTCAGCGGGTTGCCGACGACATCCTTCGTAACGCCCATCGACTTCACGATCTTACCGATGGTCTCATGACCCTGAATGACAGGAACGCTGCCGATCGGAATATGGCCCGCCGCCTGATGCAGGTCGGTACCGCAGATACCGGCCATCTGGACCTTGACCAGTACGTCGCCGGCCTTCAGTTCAGGAATCGGAATCTCTTCCATGACATGTGGCTTCTCATACTCGTTCAGAACCATTGCCTTTGATACTTTTGGGATTTCCATTGTTACGCCTCCTTGAAGAATTTGTGAATAAATTGAGTTATTATTTATCTTTGGACTCCGCGCGGTATCCTGAACGCAAATGCTATAC
>CAYLSR010000133.1:0-5195 GCA_964385855.1 uncultured Mogibacterium sp. | reverse complement strand
GCTTGTTGGCACGTTATTGAGTTGAGGTTCCATAGGGTAGAATTGAAAGCGATCACAGAGGACAATTTTATCGACGCTTTTCATCTTCAACTGGCGCCGGGGCAGGAGAAGTTTGTTTCCCGAGGAGCGCCGGTTCGCCCTGACCATCCGCACGATGAACCAGACGACGCTGTACATCGTCTCGAGCAACGCCTTCGACGGCCGGTACCGCCGCCGCAGGGGCAAGTATCTCAGCACCCGGCTGGACCAGGGCGGCTCCGGCATCGGACTGGATTCCATGCAGACCGTCGCGGAGCGCTACGGGGGCTCGATGTCCGCCTACCATCAGGGCAACAACTTTTTTGTCGATATCATGATGAAAGTCTCCGAACCGGAAGAGCCGGTCCGCGCGTAGCGGACCGGTTTTTTAACGGGTGCATTTTTTTTGCCCCGGAATCTGCTTTTCATGCCAAAAAACTGACGAAACTGACAATCGGTTGAAAACGTTTCTGAGGTCAGGTAATAATAAGATGTACGAAAATCGTAAGGGTTATTTTGCATAGATGGCTTTATTATCAGCAGAAAGGGGAATTCAGGATGGGCAAAACCAAGGCGAAAAAACTCCTGGCGATGCTCCTGTCGTTCGCGATGGTGATCCAGTACGGCGTGTATACGCAGGACTGGATTCAGTACGTCTCCGCGGATGACGGAGAGCAGGTCCAGGAGGAGTCTGCCCCTGCTCCGGCACCTGCGCCGAAACAGGAGGTCAAGGCTGAACCGGCACCCGCGCCGGCGCCTGCGCCTGCTCCGGAACCTGAACCTGAACCTGAACCGGTCGTTCAGGAGACAGAGGCCGATTCCGGCTATGTTCAGGAGACGGAAGGCACGGCGGAACTGTCCGGCGACTCCGGCGGAGGCGCTTCCGGCGAGGAAGCTTCCGTTGAGGATGCCGGCGAGGGCGCAGACGCGGCTCCGGAAGGAGAAGTTCCGGAAGATGCCGTTCAGGACGAACAGCAGGAAGAAGAAAACAAGGTCACCTATCCGGCACAGAGCTTTTCGGATTCTTCCGGAGGCATCTCTGTCAGTGTAAAGGCGCCGGAAGGAGCGCTCCCGGAGGGGACGAAGATGACCGTCACCGCGATCGGCGCGGGTGAGGTCATGGATGCCGTTCAGGCGGCGGTCGACGGAGAGGTCTCCGGCGTCCGCGCGGTGGACATCACGTTCACCAAGGACGGCGAGAAGATCGAGCCGAAGCAGCCGGTCCGGGTCGTCATCAGGGCGTCCGGAGTCGATTCTTCGGCGGATCATCAGGAACTCGTCCACATCGATAACGGCGGAAACGCGTCCGTCGTATCGGGTGCTTCCGTCAGCGACAGCGGCGTGGCGAAGTTCACTTCGGACCAGTTCTCTTACTACGTCATCGTCGGCGTGAACGAAGAGGACCCGGCGCTGAACGACGTCGAGATCCTCAGCGACACCACCGGCAAGGGCATCGAAGTCAAGATTACGGGCACTTCCGACATTCTGCCGGAGGGCACGCAGCTGACGGTCAGCGACATCAGCGTGTCCAAGGCGGACCTCTCCGCGGCATCCGGCAAAAACATCACGGAAGCCCAGGGGATCCGCATGAGCCTGACGGACGCGGACGGTAACGCGTTCGCGCTGACGGGCAGCGTCAGAGTCGAGATCGAAGGGTACACCGCCACGGGAATGGTCTTCCTCAACGGCGATTACACCAGCCCGGGAGAATGCGGCTCCACGTACACCTACAGCACCTCGTCCCTCGGCGAAGTCGTCTTCGCGGAAGAGAGCGAGGAGTTTGAGGTGCGCTTCGTCGTCCGCGGCGACGAGGGCGGCGCGTCGGAGACCACCGTCCAGACCTTCAGCAAGAACGGCGGCGAGACGATCGGCACCCTGCCGGAAGATCCTTTCAAAGAAGGATACCGCTTCAACGGCTGGTTCATGACGGATGGGGAGAGCACCGTCGAGGTGACGGCGGACACCGTCGTCAATTCGGACATCACCGCGTACGCGGAGTTCTCGAAGCTCAACGTCTACACCGCGACGATCGAGTACTGGTACAAAGCGCCGAACAACGAGCATGAGACGGTGTTCGATACCAACATCCTCGACCTCGAGGATTCGGAGTTCCCGCGGACGGTCGAATCTCCGACGAGAGTCGCGCTGGGAACCGGCGAAGATGACGATTACGATACCTATTATCCGACGCAGACTTCCATCACGATCGAGCAGGCGGATTTCGGGACTGATATGACCAAGACGTACAGGGTCCAGTATGTTCCGTTCACCGCAACGTATGATTTCGTCTACATGCTCAAAGACGTGTCGGGAGACGGTTACACCGAGTTCGACCGCGAATCGGATATCGAGGGCGTTCTCGGCGCTACAGTCACCGCACCGGCCAGATCCTACGACTATGCGACCTGGACCGAATCCGAAACGGTCACGGTCAGCGAGGCTGAAGGCACGGAGATCCACGCGTATTACGACCGCAGAGAATTCACGCTGAGCTACAACACGCAGGGCGGCAGCTACGTCGCGGCGCAGACCGGCAAGTACGGGGAAGCGATCCCGCTGTCCTCCGTGACGCCGACCCGCAGCGGCTACACGTTCGGCGGCTGGTACCTGGACGAGGATTGCTCCGACGATAAACAGGTGACCGGCTCAATCTCGCTCACCGAAGACACCACGCTCTACGCGAAATGGACCGGAGCGCAGGCGAACTACACGATCGTCTACATGTTCGAGAAGTACAACGACACCGGTACGGAGTCCTCCTATGTGTACGACAACAGCGAACGCGGGCAGGGCACGGTCGGCAGCACGGTCAAAGCGACGGACAGCTCGGTTCCGGACAAGACCCGGACCGGCTGGGTCAAAGATGACGAGAAGAACGCGGCATCCAGCGTCGTGATCGAGTCCGACGGATCCTCCGTACTCTACGTGTACTATAAGCTCAGAGAGTATACGTTCTACTTCAACGCGGGAACCTACGGCGGCGGCTTCAACAGCCACGATGTGACCGCGACGCTGGTCGGCAAGGGCGTTACCGGAACGGGCCGGCTGAGCTACACGATGACTGTGAAGCTGGGGCAGGATATCTCTGCCGCCTGGCCGGCGAATGTTACCGGAACCTACCGGGATTGGGGCGGCACGCACTCGGTCGACTTCAACGGCTGGGTCGGGACCGGAAGCAACACCCGTTACGTGACCAAGCGCACGACCGTGACCGAGGAGATGCTGCCGAGCAGCGGGAACTCGATCACCTACACGGCGCGGTGGACGAACGATGCTCGCGAATACACGGTCAACTACTGGCTGCAGAACGCGAACGACGACGGATACACGAAGTCGGAAGTGTACAGCCAGACCTATACCTCCTCCGGCGGAACGCTTTCTCCGAAGGAGATCTCCGGGTACACCTATCACCACTCGGACAATAAAGAGACCGGCGGCTGGTTCCCTTACATCTACGAGTATAACTTCTATTATACCCGTGATGCGTACAATATCGATTACTACTACGGCGCCACCCATCTGAGGACCATCCGGAACGTCAAGTTCGACGCCGACATCACCGGCAGCACCTACAACTGGACGCCGGACAAGCCGGAAGGGATGGAGGACTACACCTGGGGCGGCTGGCAGTCGAACTCCGGACTGACGGCGGATTACACATTCTCCACGATGCCGGCGGCCAACCTGCTGCTCTACGCGAAGTGGATCGCGCCGAAATACAGGGTCACCTTCGACCTGAACGGCGAGGGAGCGACCGCGGATTTCGAGACCGCCCAGACGGTTGAGAAGAACAAGTTCGCGTCCTATCCGGGCACGCCGGAACGGCCGCATTACGAGTTCATCGGCTGGTATACCTCCGCGGACTGCACGACGCTGTACGACTGGAACAAACCGATCACGGAAGACGTGACGATCTACGCCGGCTGGAAGCTCTCGCCGCTGTCCTACACGGTAAACTACGTCGATGAAGAGGGCAACGAGGTCTATCCTTCCAAGACCGTTGAGAGTCCGATCTTCCAGCTCGATCAGGTGATCACCGAGAACGCGATCACCGTTGCGGGCTACCGACCGGATGCCAACAGCAAGACGATCACGCTCGGCCTCGAGGGGAACGAGATCACCTTCGTCTATTCAAACAAGACCGGTACGATCGCCTACACCGTGGAATACGTGCTGCAGGACGATCACAATTACAAGGTCCATCCGGACAAGGTGGTTGAGGACGTTTCAGCGGACAAGAGCGAAGTCATCGAATTAGCGGTGGCGGCGGACGTCGAATACCTCGTTTCGCAGGGATATGAGCTCACCGATCCGGAGGAAACATTCCATCCGATCAAGTACATCATCGTCCATCAGCTCGTCTCCGGTGAGAACGTGATCACATTCGAATACACGAACTACAAGACGGCCAAAGTCACGGTCAACTACGTCGACATGGACGGCAATCCGATCACCGGCGTCAGCCCGGAGGTGGAGTACGTCAAGGTCAACAGTACGTACCGGCCGGAAAACAACGTCCCGAACGGATATGTGAGGCATCACGTTCAGAAGGGCGAAGAGACGCTGAGCCCGGCGCAGGTCAAGATCACTTCGACCGAACCGGTCGAGCTGACCGTCTACTGCCAGAAGTCCCTGACCATTGTCGCGGCCAACAAGTCCAAGACCTACGACGGTGAGGCGCTCGTGAGCGACGGAACCGGAGATCTGGCGATGATCGACGGACTGGTCAGCGGTCACCAGGTGACCGGGATCACGTATGACGGCAGCCAGACCGAAGCGGGTTCCAGCTCCACCACGCCGAAAGACGCGGTGATCAGCGGGGCCGAAAGCGCGGACTATTACCGCATCGTCTACGTGCCGGGCACGCTGACGGTCAACAAGGCATCGGTCACGATCACCGTCGACCCGGACCGCAGGACCGGGATCACGTACGACGGCACGGAATACACGGCCGGATTCACCAACAGAAACAAGACGCTGGAAGACTACGTCAGCATCACCAGCGACGCGTACAAGGCGCAGTACCTGCAGTCGGCCTTCGGATCGCTGTACGGACAGGCGCTGCTCACCGAGACGGACGCCGGCAACTACGAATACTCGGAGGCGGATATCCGCAGCCTGTTCACGCTGCCGGAAGACAACAACTACGAAGTCACGCTGCTGGTCCGTCCTTCCCA
>CAYLSR010000132.1:0-5205 GCA_964385855.1 uncultured Mogibacterium sp. | reverse complement strand
GATGAGTTGCCTTAGCCCCACATTATCCTATTAATTATACCGCTGTGTCAGGATATGTGTCAACAGATCATTTTAATAATTTCCGATTTGTAATTTTTTTTCACCTCTGAGCGGATCCGGCACATCATTCAAGGATGATATCCTCGACGCCCTCAAGGTGTTTCAGCGTCGCTTCTCTGGCCCCGCTCACGCTGCCCTTCTCAATCTCATGCATGATCTTGGTGTGCTGACGGATGATCATGAGGTGTTCCTCCAGCGCATCTTCCTCCGCGCGGTCCCGGTACCGGTCGTGCAGGAATGTTGAAGTCGCCCGGCTGATCACGTGGACCGCCTCGTTGTGCGCGGCTTTTGTCATCGCATTCGTGAAGTCGATCCCGCAGTCGATCAGCTTAGAGCGGTCGTGGATGTACCGGTTGGATCTCGTGATCGTTTCCCGGATCGCCTCAAGATCCTCCGGCGTCCTCCGCGCAGCCGCCCACTCCGCAGCGATCGCTTCACTGATGCCGCGGACTTCCTGGATGTCTTTCTTTGAGATCAGCCGGTACTGGAGCATGTTGTCCAGCGCCCGCTCGATTTCGCTCGTCGAAATGTCGTTAACGACCGTCCCGCTGCCCCGCGTGATCGTCACGTAATTCTTCATCTCGAGCATCTTGAGGGCTTCCCGCACCGAAGCGCGGCTCCTCCCGAAGGCCTCGACCAGCTGCCGTTCCGCCGGGAGCCGCTCACCCGGCTCCAGCTTTCCCTGCAGGATCAGCGACCGGATCTGTTCATAAATCGCGGCGGAGGCTTTGGCGTTCTTCATCGGATCCGGGCCGTATTCTGCTTCCGGCAGGATCAGATGCAGATATCCGCCTTCTTCGATCAGCGTATCGAAGCAGGCACTTACGGCTTCCGCCGCGCCCTTTCCGTCCTGCGCGCGGATCCGGCCGAGGATCGCATCGTGCGCTTCAGCGATTCGCCGCATGGAGATCTGAAGTTCTTTTTCCTCGACGGATCTGTCAAAGCTCATGTCCAGCATGCTGAACAGGCTGCTCCAGACGATCGTCGTGAGCGGATTGTGCGAAGCGGTCGCGATCTTGACGTGATAGTCCTTGACCAGACGGTAAAACGCGTCCAGCAGCGCGATCCGCTCCTCCGGGTTCTCTGCCGTCTCGCTGTCCCGCCTGAGCTCGTTCTGCCGCTCGGTCAGCGCGGAAAACGCCGCGAGGTCCTCCCAGGTCCGCCGCTCTGCCGCGATTCCGGCGATCGCCGGTTCTGAAGCGAAGAGAAACTCGACGATATCCCTCGCGGGCACCTTCCGGAAGAGAAGCAGTTCGCGAAGCGGCGCTTCGATCTGACCGCCCTCGATTTCCAGGACGACCGCGCCGCCGCCCGGGATGACCCGGATATATCCGGCGCTCTCGAGCAGGCGAAGCGCCTCCCGGATCGTCGGGTGGCTCTTCTCGTAGATGGTCATCAGCGTCCGTTCCGACGGTAGCTTCTGTCCGGGTCTGTAGACGCCTGTCAGGATCTTTTCGCGCAGATCCTCAAATACGATCTCCGGCATCTTGCGGACCGTTACCGGCTGAAACAAATCGCTCTGCGCGATCTTCTGGGCCATGATTGATTCCTCCTCTCCGGTCGGGCGAGCATTCACTGATTGGTAATACTATTCTATCACAGCTGCTCTGTAATACATACCAATTATCTGCATTACATTTTATAATTTCATTATCTGCATTCCCTTTTGCTCATTTTCTGCTATACTGAGAGTAATGGTTATCACTGCTTCAGTACTATCAGGGAGGTTCCTATGGCAGAAGTTTCTAATGCACTTGATTTCCTTTATGAACTGGGGATCGCAGCCGGCTCCAAGATCATCCTGGCGCTGCTGATCTACCTGATCGGAAAGCCGGTCATCAAAAAAGTCCTTAAGATCATCGAAAAGAGCAAGGGATTCGCAAAGCTTGATCCGACCGTCCGCTCTTTCATCATGAATGCGGCCCGGATCTGCCTCTATGTCGTCATGGTCGTCGCGATCATCGATGTGCTCGGCGTCAAAACGACGTCCATCATCACCTTCCTCGCTTCCTGCGGCGTCGCCGTCGGTCTGGCCATGCAAGGCGCGCTCAGCAATATCGCGGGCGGGCTGATGCTTCTCCTCACCCGGCCGTTCAGCGTCGGGGATTTCATCTCCGCGAGCGGTGAAGAAGGAACGGTCCGTTCCATCTCGCTCTTCTACACCGTCCTGAACACCGTGGACAACAAGAAGGTCACGATCCCGAACGGCGCGCTGATGAACGCCAACATTCGGAACTGCTCTTCGGAAGAGCTCCGCAGAGTCGACCTCACCTTCAATCTGACCGGCGCGGACATCGAAAAGACGCAGAAGGTCATGCTGGATACCATCGCAGCGAACGAACTGGTCCTGAAGGATCCGGAGCCGTTTGCAGCACCGGTGGCCGGGATCCCGGGCGGCCTCGAATATACCGTCCGCGCGTGGACGAAAAGCGAGAACTACTGGACGGTCTATTTCGCACTGCTCAAGGACATCGTGACCGCGCTCGGCGAAGCCGGTGTCGGCGCGCCGCTGGCCGCTTCCAAGGTCATCGTGGAGAAGCCGGAGCTCGACTGATCCACAACTTTACTGCAAAACAGTTCCGTTTCAATCAAGACAAAGAGCCGGGTGTCTGCCCCGGCTCTTTGCATCAGTGATCTGATGGATCACAGCTTATTCCTGTTGTTTTTCATCAGCAGCATCAGGTAGTAGATGCTCATGGCGAAGAGCACTCCGCCAAGGATCTTGAGCAATGTCATCATAACGGATCCCTCCTGGTTTCTCCTCCCGTTCCGGGCCCTGCACGGCCTTTTGCCGGATTAGTTCTTTGAGTAATACTTGCCCTTTTTCGGGTAGACTTCCTTGATCGTCCCCTTCTTGTACTCCTCGAACAGCTGCTCCAGATCGTCGATCTGCTCCTGAAGCTTCCGTCCCGTGTCCGTATCGATGATCTGCATCCTGCTCGGCAGATCATAGACTTTCATGATTACAGGGCTGTTAAACTCCTGCGTACCGTCCGGCTTGATCGGCTGATACGGTTTGTGCTCCGAGAGCGCCATGAATCTGGAGTTGAAGATAAAGGTGTATCCGGCGATCCCCGTCGTCTTCTGATACGCCTTGGAGATGCCGCCATCGATCACGTACAGCATGCCGCCGCCCTTGATCGGGCTTTCGCCGTCCTTGATCTTGACCGGAACGTGTCCGTTCAGGATCTTGCCGCGCGCAGGGTCCAGGCCGAAATCCCGGATGATCTTGATGCAGATGTGCTTGTCGTTGATCAGACGGTAGTACGGGACGGTGTGTTCCTTGTGCGTCTTTTTGTCCGCGATGAAGAGCCGCTCAAACGTGGTCATCTTGTCCTTGCCAAACAGCGGGCTGTCCGGCGCGAGCCACAGGTACCACATGATGTTGGCCGCTTCCGCGCTGGTCTGCCCTTCCGGCGGATGGAAGTATGCGTCGCGGATCTCGGCGTCCAGGAAGCGCATCAGCTGCGCGCCGTGATTCGTCTTTCCGTTGATCGTGACGTCCAGAAACTCCCCGTCTTCCGTAAACGGGATGCATCCGTGGAACATCAGGTTGCCGTTGCAGGTCTTGAACAGCGCGCCATGGCTGTACAGGAACCGGATGTGCTCATGGAGCTTCTCGGAAACGCGGATCGACGCCTCCAGCGCCGTCATGACCTTTTCCTCTTCCGGCGACAGTTTGTATGGATCTGCCGGGTCGATCGTCGGCAGGTTCTTGTCCTTCAGGTCGTAGGTCTGCCCGTAGCATTCGACCGTTCCCTTTTCAAAATCGATCTTATCCAGCAGCAGCCGGTGATCCATGTGATATTCCGGATGCGCCTTGATGATCTGCCCCTCGCATTTGAACTGGATGATCGCCATCATCTTGTGCATCTTCGCCGCGAGGTCTTCAGGGATCGGATCCAGCCGGTTCTTGTCGATGACGTGCGGCCAGAACGCCTTGCAGTCATCACCGGCATACACGCGATCCGCGATCACGGCAAGCGGCCGCAGGTTGATCCCGTAGCCGTACTCCAGCATATCGAAGTTGTTGTAGCTGATGTTCATGCGGAGGATGTTCGCGATGCAGGCCCGGTTGCCGCAGGCCGCGCCCATCCAGACGACGTCGTGGTTGCCCCACTGGATGTCGACATCCCGGCGGCTCATGAGAAAATCCATGATCATGTCCGGCTTCGGGCCTCTGTCGAAGATGTCGCCGATGATGTGAAGCTGATCGACCGCCATAAGGCTGATCGTATCCGCCAGTTCCTTGATCAGCGTCCGCGCCGCGTCGTACTCGATGACCGCGTTGATGATCTCCTCGTAGTAGGAGCTCCGGTTTTCATCGTCATCCGCAAAGAGCAGTTCGTCCATGACGTAACCGGAATGATCCGGCAGGATCTTGCGGACCTTGGAACGGGTGTATTTGCTCGAGACAAGCCTGCAGACCAGGATCAGACGGTAGATCGCCTGCCGGCACCAGTCGTCGAAGTCCTTCTGCGCTTTCTCCCGCCGCTTGAGCTCATTGACCGGATCGTAGATCAGCGCGGCCAGCTGCTCACGGTCCTCCGCGCTGAGGACGTTTCGGAACGCCTCGTCGATCTTGTACTTGATCGTCCCGGAAGCGCTCCTCACGAAGTACTGAAACGCGTCGTACTCTCCGTGCAGATCGCTCAGAAAGTATTCCGTTCCCTTCGGCAGTGCCAGGATCGCGCGGAGATTGATGATCTCCGCCTTGACGGAGCGATGGTTCGGGAACTTCTGCGCAAGCATCTGCAGGTACTTGCTGTCTGCCATATCAATCCTCCTCCACTCTCATGAGGTCTGCTCCCAGACCCTTGAATTTCCGGACAAAATTCTCGTACCCTCGTTCGATGTGATAGATCTCGCTGACCTCCGTCGTGCCGCTCGCGACCAGTCCCGCCAGAACCATCGCCGCACCGGCTCTGAGGTCGGTCGCGCGGACTTTCGCGCCGTGAAGCTTTTTGCCGCCCGGCACATAGGCCTCCCTGCTCTGGGTGGTGATATCGGCCCCCATGCGGTTCAGCTCGTTGACATGCATGAAGCGGTTCTCGAAGACCGTCTCCCGCACGATGCTCTTGCCGTCCACTGTCTTTTCCTCCTCGGCAACCGTATACGGCAAACCGGAAACGGTCCCGATCCGGG
>CAYLSR010000131.1:265-5214 GCA_964385855.1 uncultured Mogibacterium sp. | reverse complement strand
CGTTGCGTCTCTCCGAGCGCCTTCAGGGAGAGCATGTAATCCCGGTACCGGGCGGCCTCCTCGTAATGCAGAAGCTCCGACTCCTCGTACATCTTCTGTTCCAGCCGCTTCAGGATCTTCGTGTCCCGGCCGGACAGGATGTCCAGGACCTCCCCAACCATGCGGTCGTAGTCCTCCCGGTCCGCCGCGCCGATGCAGACGCCCTTGCACTTGCCGATGTAGTAGTTGAGGCACGGACGGACGTTCTCCGGGAACTTGCGGTTCTGGCACTTCTTCAGCGGATAGAGCTCGTCGATCATCTTGAGGATGCGCCAGACCGCCGTGCCGTCCGTATACGGACCGAAATACCGGTTCTCATCCCGCGCGAGCGTCCGGGTGCGGATCACCCGCGGATACTCCTCCGACGTCGTCACCTCGATGTACGGGTACGTCTTGTCATCCTTGAGGAGGATGTTGTACTTCGGCATGTACTTCTTGATGAGATTGCATTCTAAAATGAGAGCTTCCATTTCGGTCGCGCAGTTGATGTACTCAAACTCCGCGATATTCGAAACCATCGCTCTCACTTTCGGATTCTGCTGGGAGGTCTTCTGGAAGTACTGGCGGACCCGGTTCCTCAGGTTCACCGCCTTGCCCACGTAGATGACACTCCCCAGATGATCCTTATGCAGATATACGCCGGGACTCTGCGGCAGCTTTTTTAATTCTTCCTCTATGTTGAACATCTCAGAAATCCCAGTTCCGCTGCCTGCGGTCCTCTTCCCGGATCTGCTGCTCGCGCGCCATCTCCCGGATCCGCTTCTGCCGCAGCGCGGCCCGACGCTTCCGGTTCCTGCGGCGCAGGATGCGTAAAATGATCAGCAGGATCAGCAGCACGCCGAGCACGGCGCCCACGATGATCGCCATCTGGTTGGACAGATAGATCCAGGACGGGAACCAGCCCGTCGCGACATTCTTCTTGATGATGATCAGATCGACCTTGCCGACCTGCTTGTCCGCCACATAGATCCGGTATTCACCGGCCTTGGTGCCCGGCTCCACCGGCGCGGTGATGCCCTTGAAGAGCACGGTCTCCGTCCGGATCAGGTCGTCGGTCCCTTCCGGCGGCACGTAAACATAGCCCTTGGAAGCCGTATAGACCGGCACGCTCGAGATCTCCCCGTGCCGGATGAGGACGCTCCCCATCTTCTGGTCGGCGTCGATGATCTCGTTCCGGGTGACGTTTTTAAAACCGTATTCCAGCAGCTCCCGGGCCTCCTTGGCCTCCGCAGCGCTGTCCGCGCCGAAGAGCACCGCGACGAGCTCCATCCCGTCGCGCTCCGCCACGGCGATGTAGTTGTCCGCAACGGAAGGATTCTTCATGGTGACCGCGTAAGCGGCTTTAAATCCGGAAATATACACAGTCCGGTCGTTCCGAAGGACGCGCACGGCGGATTTGTTGGTCGCCGGGATCCGGTGCGTGGACGCCGACAGGATCTCCACGATCTTCGGGTACTCCAGCGCGGCGTGCATCAGCCTCGCGGTATCGGTCACCGTGGAATACTGCGTGTCGCGGTACCGCCCGGTCGACGTCAGATACTGCGTGTTCTTCATGCCGATCTGCGCCGCCTTGGCGTTCATCTCCTGCACGAACGCCTCCTCGGAGCCCGCGGAATAGACCGCCAACGTCTCCGCCGCTTCATGGGAGTTCTCCATCAAGAGCGCGTACATCAGGTCCTCCACCACGACCTTTTCCATCGGGTTGAAGACGTTCCCGTGCTCCGCGATGTCGTTCGTGATCTGCAGGACGTTCTGGTACTCGGACTCGTCGTGCATCCGATCGATGACGACCATCGCCGTGAGCAGCTTGGTCGTGCCGGACGGCGCCAGCTTGCGGTCCGCGTGCGACGTCCAGATGACCTCCCCCGTCGATCCGGACATGACAACAGCGGCCTCCGCGGTCACGGTCGGTTCACCCTCCGCCGCGCAGGCCACCTGATGCGGGATGGCGGTCATCAGGACCAGCATCATAAGCGCTGTCAGAACGGCCGCCATCCGATCGATTCGTCTTATTCTCTTTGCGTCAGTATCCCTACTTGTTCTCATCTTCGAACTGCTTCATGTAAGCGATCAGCGCGTCGACGCCCGCTTCCGGCATCGCGTTGAAGATGCTCGCCCGCATGCCGCCGACCGTGCGGTGCCCGTTCAGGTTGATCATGCCGCACTCCCGGGCGCCCGCGACGAACTTCTTATCGAGCTCCGGGTCGCCGGTCACGAAGGTGACGTTCATCAGCGAGCGGTCCTTCTTCTCCGCGGTCCCCTTGAAGATCGGGCTCTCATCGATCGCCTTGTAGAGCTTGTCCGCCTTCGCGACGTCCCTGCGGTGCATCTCCGCGACGCCGCCGAGCTTCTTGATGTGCTTGAAGACCTCACCCGCGATGTAGATCGTGTAGCACGGCGGGGTGTTGTACATGGAACCCTTGGACGCATGTGTCTTGTAGTCCAGATAGATCGGCGTGTTCGCCGGCGCGTGGCCGACCAGATCCTTCCGGACGATGACGATCGTCAGGCCTGCCGGCGCGATGTTCTTCTGCGCGCCCGCGAAAATCAGGCCGAAGCGGCTGACGTCGATCTCCTCCGACAGGATGCACGACGACATATCCGCAACGAGCAGATGGTCGCCGACATCCGGGATCTCGTTGAAGTGGGTGCCGTAGATCGTATTGTTGTAGCAGACGTAGACGTAATCCACGTCTTCCCGGATGTCCTCCTTACTGAATTCCGGGATATACGTATAATTTTTATCCGCCGAGCTGGCCAGCGCGCGCACGTCGCCGAACTTCTGCGCTTCTTCGTACGCCTTCTTGGCCCAGTTGCCGGTGATGATGTAGTCCGCTTTGCCGGAACCGCAAAGCAGATTGATCGGCACCATCGAGAACTGCAGCGTACCGCCGCCCTGCAGGAACAGCACGTAATAATCGTCCGGGATGTTCATCAGGTCGCGAAGATTCTGCTCCGCATCATCGATGATCTTCTGAAACTCCTTGGAGCGGTGGCTCATTTCCATGACGGATTCGCCGGTCCCCTCGTAATCCAGCATTTCAGCAGCAGCTTTCTCCAGTACCTCCACCGGCAGGATCGACGGACCGGCCGAAAAGTTGTAAACCCTGTGTGTTGTCGACATTGATGTTACCTCCCTGATATTCTTATAACATACTAAAAAATTATACCGCTTTTAACGTTGAAAGTAAAGGACAATAATGCTATACTCAAGATTGGGCCGGCGCTCCAAACGATTGGAATTCCATGGTTCTGCCGGCAGCTCATACAGCAGAAACATCTTTTTTTATTGGGAGGGATATCATGGAGAAGTTCTTCATCGGAACACTCAACAACATTTCCAAGGTCGGTCTCAGCCGCCTGACCGATCAGTTCGAACTGACAGACGACAACGATCTCGCCAATGGCATCATCGTCCGCAGCTTCAAGATGCACGACATGGCGTTCTCAAAGAACCTGCTCGCGATCGGCAGAGCCGGCGCAGGCGTCAACAATATACCGCTGGACCGCTGCGCGGAGGACGGGATCGTCGTCTTCAACGCGCCGGGCGCGAATTCCAACGCCGTCAAGGAGCTGGTCGTCGCCGCGCTCATCATGGGTGCCCGTAACCTCTATGAAGGCATCTCCTGGGCCAACACCCTCGAAGGCGACGTCGCAGGTGCTGTAGAAAAAGGCAAGAAACAGTTCGCCGGCACCGAGATCGCCGGCAAGACCCTCGGTGTCATCGGCCTCGGCGCCATCGGCGCCAAAGTCGCCAACGCCGCCTGGGCGCTCGACATGGACGTCGTCGGCTACGAAGCGTTCCAGCCGCATCCGTGCCTCAAGGCTCCGGTCAAGCTCTACGACAGCGTCGAGGAGATGGTCAAGGGCTGCGACTACATCTCCATCCACGTCCCGTCCCTGCCGGCGACCAAGGGCATGATCAACGCGTCCCTCATCGAGAAGATGAAGGACGGCGTCATCATCCTCAACTTCGCCCGCCCGGACCTCGTGGTCAATCAGGACATCCTTGCCGCCACAGCCTCCGGCAAAGTCCGCAAGTACCTGACGGACGTTCCGAACGAAGAACTCGTCCGCCAGCCGAACGTCGTCACCACGCCGCACCTCGGCGCTTCCTCTGAAGAAGCCGAAGACAACTGTGCCTCGATGGCCGTCGACGAGCTCATGGATTACCTGCAGAACGGCAACATCCGCTGCTCCGTCAACTTCCCGGCCGTCACCGCGGAACCGCAGGAAGGCACCATCCGCGTCTCCATCCTCTACAAGGATGTAGAAGACATCACCGCCCTCATCGAGAAGGCGGTCGGCGCGGACAACGTCGTCTCCGTCGCGGTCGGCAAGTCCAGAAACAACTACGGCGCGGCAATCGCGCTCCTCACCGAAGGCGCAGACACCTCGGCCCTCGAAGCCGCCGGGCTCCTGCGCGTGAGAGTCCTGTAAATACGACGATGGGGCGGTCCAACGGACCGCCCCTCTTCTATATTTCCATCCACTCACGCTGCCGCATCCGGATCATAGCGCACAAAACACTCTACCCGGCCTCCCGCATCGTACGAGATATCATACCCCCAATAATCGATGTACTCCTCATAACTTTCATGCGGCGCCAGCGTCTTGTATTCCCACGCATCTTCATCATTGTAATCCATCCCGAGCAGTCCGCCCGGCACGATCCTTCCGTCTTCACCCATCACAATCATATCAATGCTGATCCCGGTCCGATCCTCCTCGCTGTTATTGGTGACCTTGATCGCCGTACCGTATCCGTCATCCGATGATTCGATCTCCAATCCGTAGGTCGTCTGCTCACCCTTCACCTTCATGACCTTATCGACTTTCCATCCGACATGATCCGGCTCTTCGATCCCGTCCGCATCATAGGCGACAGGCACCATCGAGGCCATGTAGAT
>CAYLSR010000131.1:0-213 GCA_964385855.1 uncultured Mogibacterium sp. | reverse complement strand
ACCATCTTCGACTGCTTCAACGCCTCCGGCACCGAAAAACTGCTGTCATACCAGAAATACTCCTCTGCAGACATCGTATGCCCGTAAAACCCCTCGATCTCCAGATCCTCCGAGCCCGCATCACCGGTTTCCCCGCAGCCCGCCAGCAGCACCATGACAGCGAACACGACGCCTATCATCAAACCGATTTTTCTTTTCATGTTAAACCTCCCG
>CAYLSR010000130.1:0-5228 GCA_964385855.1 uncultured Mogibacterium sp. | reverse complement strand
CTCCTTGCAGTCCAAGGGACTCTCAAGAGTCTTCTCCAACACCACAGTTTAAAGCATCAATTCTTCGGCGCTCAGCCTTCTTCACAGCCTGTTCTCTCGTGATCATCACAACACCCATACCCTTTCGTGAAATTGTCTCTATTATACTCCACACGAGGAGCGAGTGCAATGAAATCAGCAGATCGGATTCACGGATGTATAGATATACAGGCGGTTTTCCCGGCAGGAGGAGGCCCCTGAGATTTATTTCCGGAAAAAGGTATTGGCCGCCCGCCCTGACGAATTCCAATACCATCTGACGACAGGATCGGCAGCGCATGGAGGGCCCGGATGAAGAATGATCCTTCGAGATCCTCTCAATCCAAACTGAAGTAGAAACTATGCAATATATAATGCTTTAAAAGAGCGATAATCTATTCAAATCCATGTAATGATATCCAAAACGAGGACCCTTTTGGATAAGCAGAAGGCGAGATGGTATTGGATATACACCGTAAACGAAACCAATACCTTTTTTCAGAAATAAATGGTGCCCGGCTCACGCCTGTACGGAAGCGGCGATCCGTGATAAAATAAACCCAGTGAAAAAGCAAGGAGACCAACAGCATGATCCGACCGTCGACCCGCGCCCGGACGTACCGGGCGATCTACAGGCTGCTGGACCGGGTGAGCCCGGTCCCGTTTGATTGCGGCATGATCTGCGGGGCGGCCTGCTGCCTGCCGGAAGAGGCGGACGACATGGGCATCTACCTGCTCCCAGGGGAGGAGAAGATCCACGACCGGCATGCGGACTGGCTGACCTGGACCACACAGCGGACGGCGGAGTACGAATTTCCGGCGTCCTGGAAGGGCGTGGTGCACTTTGTGCGCTGCAAAGAACCGCCACACTGCCCGCGATCCATGCGGCCGATCCAGTGCAGGAGTTTTCCGCTCCTGCCGCACCTGACGGAGGCGGGCGAACTGCAGCTGATCTACGACGACAGCGACCTGCCGTACTGCTGCCCGCTGATCGACGACGAGGCGGAGCTGATGCCGGACTTCGTCCGGGCGACCTACACCGTCTGGAAGCACCTGATCCGCGATCCGCTGATCTACGATCTGGTGGAGATGGATTCGCGGGAGCGCGAGGAGCCGGAGCCGGTGATGACGGCGGGGGAGTATGGGAGGTACTGCCATGCCTGACATCCTCCGCAAACACATCATCTTCCACGGCGCCGTCCAGGGCGTCGGCTTCCGGTACCGCGCCGAGCACGCAGCCCGCAGGGTGGGCGCGACCGGCTGGGTCCGGAACGAGTGGGACGGAACGGTCCGGATGGAGATCCAGGGGACCGAGGCGCAGATCGATCAGGTGATCCTCCTGATCGAGCGGGGCACGTTTGTGCGGATCGAGCGGATGGACGTGCAGAGGCTGGAGCCGGTCGAAGGGGAAAGAGACTTTATCGTCCGATAAGAATTGAGGTACAGAGATGGACAGACCGATCATCGCGCTGATGTATGATTTTGACAAGACCCTGTCGCCGAAGAACATGCAGGAGTACGGGTTCATGGAGGAGATGGGGGTGCAGGCGGCGGAGTTCTGGAAGGAGTGCGCGAAGCTGACGAAGGAAAACGGGATGGACGCGATCCTGGCGTACATGTTTATGATGCTGAAGCTCGGCGAAGGGCAGATGCTCCTGCGGCGGGACAGCTTTCAGAAGCTGGGGAAGTCGGTGCGGCTCTATCCCGGCGTGAGCACGTGGTTCGGCCGGATCAATCGGTACGCGGAGGAGCAGGGACTTCGGTGCGAGCACTACATCATCTCGTCCGGGCTCAAGGAGATCATCGAGGGGACGTCAATTGCGGGGGAATTCAAGGAGATCTTCGCGGCGGAGTTCTATTACGGGCAGAACCGGCTGGCAGAGTGGCCGGCGATGGCCGTCAACTATACGAGCAAGACGCAGTTTCTGTACCGCATCAACAAGGGTGAACTCGATGTGGCGGAGGACGGGACGCTCAACCGTTACGTGCCGGACGACCGGCGTCGGGTGCCGTTTACCAACATGATCTACTTCGGCGACGGGGACACGGACGTGCCGTGCATGAAGCTGACCCGGGTCAACGGCGGGCATTCGATCGCGGTGTACGACAGGGACCGGACCATCGCGGACCGGTTGGTGGAGGAGAAACGGGCGGATTTCGCGATCCGGGCGGATTACAGCGCGGGCCGGGCGCTGGACCAGACGGTCCGGGCGATCATCGACGAGGTCGCGGCGCTCGAGGTGCTGCGGGCGAAGCAGCGGAAGTACAACCGATGATGACGGAGGATGACGGGGGCGGTTTTGTCGTCCCTCCGTCATTCTCTCTTTTCTCACGCCTTCTGCTTCTTCTTGTCCAGCGTCTCCGACGCGTCCCGGAGGAGCTCGATGATCGGCAGGTGCTGCGGGCAGACCGATTCGCACTGGCCGCAGGCGATGCAGTCGGACGCTCTGCCGTGGCTCTTAAGGAGGCTGTTGTAGAAGCTCTTCGCCCGGAAGTGGTCGTTGTAGATCCGGTAGGCGTTGATCGAGCGGAAGACGTCCGGGATGCTGATGTTCATCGGGCAGCCGGTCGTGCAGTAGCCGCAGGCGGTGCAGCCGATCATCGGGGAATCCGTCATGATCCGCCGGATCTCCGCGAGGAGTTCAAATTCCTCGTCGGTGAGCGGCTCGAAGTCCGCGAAGGTCTGCAGGTTGTCTTCCAGCTGCTCCGAATTACTCATGCCGGACAGGATCGTCATGATGCCCGGCAGGGAACCGGCAAACCGGAGCGCCCAGGAGGCCTCGGAGCTTTCAGGCCGGCGGGCTTTGAGGCGTGCGGACAGTTCCGGCGGCAGGTTGGAGAGGGTGCCGCCCTTGACCGGTTCCATGATGATCATCGGGATGCCGCGGGACTGCAGGATCTCGTAGACCTCGCGCGCGCGGACGACCGGGTTTTCCCAGTCCGCGTAATTCAGCTGGATCTGGACAAATTCAAACTCCGGGTGCTCGTCGAGCACCTGCTCCAGGAGCTCCGGGCTGCCGTGGAACGAGAATCCGAAGTGCCGGATGAGGCCTTCGGCTTTTTTCTGCAGCGCGAATCGGAAGGCATCGTACTTCTCAAAGATCGGATAGGTGCCGCTGTCGATGCAGTGCAGCAGATAGAGGTCAAAATAGCCGGCGCCTGTGCGGTCGAGCTGCTCCTGAAAGAGGCGGCCGCAGTCTTCCGGGCCTTTCATCGACCATGGCGGCAGCTTGGTCGCCAGGTAGAACGACTCCCGCGGATAGCGGCTGACGATCGCTTCGCGAACGGTCGTCTCGGATTTTCCCTCGTGGTAGCCGTAGGCGGTGTCAAAGTAGTACAGGCCGCTCGCCATGTAGCGGTCGACCATTTTGCAGACCTGCTCGAGGTCGATGGCGTCGTCCTTCATCGGCAGGCGCATGAGGCCGAAACCGAGCTTCGGCATCGTTTCGGGTTGTAATGGCATCTTTTTTATCCCCTTTCCTGTTTGGCTGATGACATTGGGATGGTTTGTCGTCATTCCCTCGGCAGTCCCAGCGCCAGAGCGTGCAGCGGCCGGCAGTTCTCCGGCAGATCCAGGAGCTCGCGCACATGGTCCACGGCGTCGCGGTCCTCGGCATCCCGGCGCAGACGGAACTGAACCCAGCAGTTGTCAATGCCCTGATCGACCGCCGCGAGCATCAGGTAGGTCATGGCGATCGAGCTGTCCTCGATGATGGTGTCGGCTTTTTCGGTGTCGGAGACGACGATGATCGCGGCAGCGGCTTCGCGGAGCATGCCGGCGCCGCCTTTCTTGGCTTCGGCGAGCCGGTCCAGCGTTTCACGGTCCGTGATCACCCGGAAATCGCAGGGCTTCCGGTTCATGCTCGTCGGCGCGAGACGGGCGGCATCGACGATGGCCTGCAAAGTATCCGCCGGAATCGGTGCCGGGGCATACTTGCGGATGCTTTTGCGTTTTTTCATGACTTCAGACAGTTCCATAGCGTCCTCCTGTGTCCGTAATACGGTTATTATATCAGAGGGAGCGGCGGGAGGGAACTCATTTAGATTTCAGTGGTGACAAAGGTGCGGCGGCTGATATAATGATAGGGACAGAAAAGAAAGGAGCTGAAGCATGAGGGTCTTTGATCAGCTGCCGGATGGCAGGGAGGTAACCGGAGTCGCGCTCCGAACGGGCGGAATCCGCTGTGAAGTGATCACGTACGGCGCCGCACTTCGGACGCTGGAGGTCCCGGACAGGGCCGGGCACTTCCGGGATGTGGTCCTGGGATTTGACGAAATCAAGGGGTATCTGGAGCACGCCGGCCATTTCGGCGGGACGATCGGGCGGTTTGCCAACCGCATCGGCGGCGGGCGGTTCTCGCTGAACGGCGTGACGTACGAGCTGCCGATCAACGACGGGGAGAATCATCTGCACGGCGGGCCGGAAGGATTTGACCGGCAGATCTGGGAGGTCGCCTCCCGCTCGGAGGAGTCGGTGACGATGCGGCTCTTCAGCCCGGACGGACAGGCCGGGTATCCGGGCAGCATGGAGGTGTCCGTGACGTACACGCTGTTTGAGGAGGGCGGTCGCTGCGGCATCCGCATCTCGTACGAGGCGGTCTCCGACCGCGACACGGTATGCAATCTGACCAATCATTCGTATTTCAACCTGAACGGGCACGGCGCCGGGCGCGTGGAAGATCAGTACATCTGTGTCCGTGCGGACGCGTTCACGCCGGTCGTCAGCGGGGCGATCCCGACGGGCGAGATCCGGCCGGTCCGGGGGACGCCGATGGATCTGCGTAAACCGGTGCGCATCGGCGAGCACATCTCGGACGATTACGAACAGCTTCTGCTGACGGGCGGATACGATCACAATTACGTGCTGAACGGAAGCGATGCGGCGGAAGCGTTTTCAGCTGAGAGCGGGATCCGCCTGACCGTGCATACGGATCAGCCGGGCGTCCAGTTCTACGCGGGGAACTTCATCGGGGAAGGGCTGCGCGGCAAGGGCGGAGCGGTCTACGGGGACCGGCACGGCTTCTGCCTGGAAACGCAGAATTACCCGGACGCGCCGAACCGGCCGGAGTTCCCATCTGCGGTGCTTCGCGCGGGAGAGCGGTATCGGACGTGGACGGAGTACCGGTTTGACCTGAGGTGATTTGATGGAGGCGGTTGGTGACAGGGGGGCGGTTGGTGACAAAAAAACCGTCCCCCTGTCACCAACCGCC
>CAYLSR010000129.1:0-5280 GCA_964385855.1 uncultured Mogibacterium sp. | reverse complement strand
AAAAGTCCAACTTTTGGGGGTCACCTCAGTGAGACGGTTCTTTTGTCAGCTTTTTGCTCCGGAAGCTTCGCCTTTTCGCCGATTGCTTTTGCCTAAAGACAATTGGAAACTGGGGATCAGGCGAACAATCGGTCTGGCGGCAGCTCAAATCGTTCCCGACCAGAAAAAACGTATTGGATCCATTTCACGGACGCCAACCATACGGGGAAAGGAGCTGTGCGCTTCTTCTGCGTAATAAAAACAGCTGCTTAAATCAAAGGCAACGTATGGGGCCCTCCATGATAAGGCAAGCCAATACGGTTTATGCCGAAGATCTCCTTGCTTATCACTATTTTAGAGATGAAAACCGTATGGGACTTGCATGTTTTCGGCAAGCCAATACGGTTTTTTTGGTTGTAGATATTCAGTTAAACCCTTACAATGCTGTTCCCTGAAAAAAGCTGACAAAAGAACCATCCCCCTGTCATACTTGTCATAAAAAGTTAGTTGCATTTAACTAACCATGGTGATACAATGAATTAATAATCAGGAGGATCACCATGTATCTGGAGCTTGACAACATTCGAAAATCATACGGCGCCGGCGACAGCCGCCAGGAGGTCCTGAAGGGGATCACCTGCGGCGTGGAGAAGGGCGAGATCTGCGTGCTCCTCGGACCGTCCGGTTCGGGCAAATCCACGCTTCTGAACATTATCGGCGGCATCGATACGGCGGACAGCGGATCGGTGTCGATCCACGGCGATAAGGTCGAGAACATGAGCGAAAAGGAGTTATCGCTCTACCGCCGGAAGCATCTGGGCTACGTGTTTCAGTCGTACAATCTGATCGCGAACCTGACGGTGCGGGAGAATATCGAGGTGGGCGCATATCTGTCCGACCACCCGCTCCCGATCGACGATCTGATCGAGACGCTGGGGCTCAAGGAGCATGCCGACAAGCTGCCGAACCAGCTGTCCGGCGGGCAGCAGCAGCGGACGTCGATCGGCCGGGCGATCGTCAAGAACCCGGACGTGCTGCTCTGCGATGAGCCGACGGGCGCGCTCGACTACAAGACGTCCAAGGAGATCCTCAAGCTGATCGAAGAGGTCAACGAACGTTACCGGAATACGATCCTCATCGTGACGCACAACGACGCCATCCGGGGGATGGCGCATCAGGTCATCCGGTTGCACGACGGCAACATCCGGAGCAACCGGCGCAACCAAAAGCGCATCCCGGCGGCGGAACTGGAGTGGTAGACGATGAGAAATCCATTGTACAAGAGGCTGCCGCGTGAACTCCGGCAGGAACTCGGCAAGTACGTGGTGCTCTTCCTGTTCATGGTCCTGATGATCGGGCTGATCTGCGGCTACATGGTTGCGGATGGGAGCATGGTGCGAGCCTATAACGAGAGTTTTGATAAGTACGAAGTCGAGAACGGGCACTTTTCGCTCGCGACCCGGGAGGACGACAACATCCTGCTGATGTCGGGCGTGGACCTGCAGGACGCGGATCTCGGGCTGGAAGAGATGGTGCCGATGATGTTCGGCATGCTGTTCAACGAGACCGACGATTCGCTGGTCCGGAAGGCCGAGGCGAAGGGCGTGGAAGTGGAGCCGATGTTCTACAAGGACAAGACGTCCGGGTCGGGCCTCGCGGAGGGCGACAGCATCCGCGTCTACAAGGACCGGACGCACCTCAACCGGATCGCGATGTTTGAGGGGCGCAAGCCGGAGGCGGACGACGAGATTCTGGTCGACCGGCTGTACGCGGAGAACCGCGGCCTCGAGATCGGACAGGAGATCGATGTGGACGGCAGGATGTTCACGATCTGCGGCACGTGCGCGTTTTCGGATTACAGCGCGCTTTTCAAGACCAACACGGAGATGATGTTCGACGCGAACCACTTCACGGTGGCCGTCGTGACGGACGCGGCGTGGGACGCGATGGATGATAACGGGCTTCGGCACTGTTATGCCTGGCGCAACATCGATCAGACGCTCGACGACGACGCGCAGCGCGATCTTTCGGACGAGATCCGGGACGAGCTCGCGCCGTCCGGCAGGCTGACCGACATCGTCGCGCGACCGGACAACAACGCGCTGATGTTCACCGGCGACGACATGTCGAGCGATATGGTCATGATGCAGACGCTGCTCTACATCGTCATGGTCATCATGGCGTTCGTCTTCGCGATCAGCGCGCGGAGCACCATCGAGCGGGAAGCGCTGGCGATCGGGACGCTGCGGGCGTCCGGGTTCACGCGCGGCGAGCTTTTGTGGCACTACATCACGCTGCCGATTCTCGTCACGCTGGTCGCCGCCCTGATCGGGAACATCCTCGGCTATACCTGCATGAAGGGGATCATCGTGCAGGCGTATTATCACAGCTATTCGCTCCCGCCGTACGTGACGGTCTGGAACGGCATGGCGTTCCTCAAGACGACGGTCATCCCGATGATCATCATCGTGCTCGTCAACCTTCTGGTCATCGCGAAGGCGCTCCGGCATCCGCCGCTCCAGTTCCTGCGCAAGGAGCTGCGGTCGGGCAGGTCCCGCAAGGCGCTCCGGCTGCCGCGGCACTGGCGGTTCCCGGTCCGGTTCCGGGCGAGGGTCATCCTGCAGAACCGCTCCGCGTACCTCACGATGCTCCTCGGCATCTCGCTTTCGGCGGTCCTGCTGCTCTTTGGGATCATGATGAAGCCGCTGCTCGCCAATTTCCGCGAGGTCGTCCTGGACAGCAAGATCGCGGAGTACCAGTACATCCTGAAGTTCCCGGTCTCCGTGGACAACGAGACGGCTGAGAAGTACGCCATCTGCACGCTGGAGAACGAGCGGGACGAATCGATCGGCGTCTACGGCTTTGAGCGGGGATCGGCGTATTTCGGCGCGGAGCTGCCGGAAGGGGACGAGGTGTACGTCTCTTCGAGCTACATGGAGAAGTACCGGCTCAAGGAGGGGCAGGAGCTCGTCCTGCACGACCCGTTCGAGGACGATGAATACCGGTTCATCGTGAAGCAAAGCTACGAGTATCCGTCGACGCTGTGCATCTTCCTGAGCCTGGACCGGTTCAACGAGGTGATGGGCAACAAGCCGGCGTACTTCACCGGCTACCTGTCCGACGAGCCGCTGGACGGGGAGATCAACAGGAAGCTGATCGCTTCAACGATCACGGAGCGGGATCTGATGCTGACCGCGGACCAGCTCGAGAGCTCGATGGGCGTGATCTTCAGCCTGTTCGGCATCTTCGCGGTGCTCCTCTACGTGCTGATCCTGTACCTGCTCGCCCGGATCGCGATCGAGCGCAATGCGTACTCGATCTCCATGGTCAAGATCCTCGGCTACTCGGATGGCGAGATCGGCATGCTGTACAACCGGGCGACCGGCGTGGTCGTCGTCCTCTCACTGGTGTTCGCGACGGGGTTCGCGGGCATCGCCATCAACTGGATCTACTTCGCCATGATGCAGCGGTTCACGGGCTGGCTGCCGCTCTACATCCCGGTCTGGTGCTACGCCGCGGTCGGCGCGATCGGGCTCGCCTGCTACGGGCTCGTCTCCCGGATCCTGCTCGGCCAGATCCGCCGGATCCCGATGGCGGAAGCGCTCAAGGGTGTGGAGTGAGGGTCAAAAAGTTTAAAATCCGACCGAAAAATCCCTTTATCTGCAGACCCTCTTGCTTTTGGCTTGCCGTGTGATATACTCGGTGCACCAAGCGCGAGGGTCTGAATCATTATCAATGCATACCGGTCGATCGGGCGGACAGAAAGGGAGATTGGAATGAACTCACACATCTATTACAACGATATCATCGGGCGGATCCGGATCACGGCGGAGGATCACGCGGTCACGGCCATCGAATTCATGAACGGGCGCGAGGAGGTGACCTGCACCGGGGAGGGCGACGGCGAATCGCAGGCGCTCCTCGACAAGGCGTACCGGCAGATCGACGAATATCTCCGCGGGCAGCGGGAGGAATTCACCTTCCCGATCCGCATCGCGGGGACGGAGTTCCAGCAGGAGGTCTGGAGCACGCTCCTGACGATCCCGTACGGGGAAACGCGGACGTACGGGGAGGTCGCGGAGATGATCGGCAACCCGAACGCCTGCCGCGCGGTCGGGATGGCTAACAACCGCAACCGGCTGCCCATCGTGATCCCGTGTCACCGCGTCATCGGCAAGGACGGGCGGCTGATCGGCTACAACGGCGGCATAGAGATCAAGAAGAAGCTGCTCGAGATCGAGCGCAGGGGACTCACTTCGTGATGTTTCTGTGAAAAATCGGCAGGAACCCTTGACAATTCAATTTTACACAATATAATTGTATTAAATCAATCAATGCATGGACAGCGACCGGCACAGTGCCGGCGAGCTCAAACAGATAAGGAGGAGTACAATGGGTTTCTACGATTACACAGTTCCGATGGTCGGCGGCGGCGAGAAGTCGATGAAGGAGTACGAAGGCAAGGTCGTGCTGGTCGTCAATACGGCGACGGGCTGCGGTTTCACTCCGCAGTACGAGCCGATCGAGAAGATGTTCGAAAAGTATCATGAGCAGGGATTTGAAGTCCTGGACATCCCGTGCAACCAGTTCCTGAATCAGGCGCCGGGAACGGACGAGGAGATCCACGAGTTCTGCCAGATCCACTACAACACCCTGTTCCCGCAGATGAAGAAGTCGGATGTCAACGGTGAGAACGAGCTCCCGCTGTACACGTTCCTCAAGAGCCAGAAGGGCTTCGAGGGCTTCGGCGGCGGCGTCAAGACCGCGGCGTTCGCGGCGTTCATCAAGACGCAGGACAAAGATTACAAGAACAACCCGAACATCAAGTGGAACTTCACCAAGTTCGTCGTCGACCGCGCCGGCAACGTCGTTGCCCGCTTCGAGCCGACGCACGACATGGAGGACGTCGAGAAGTGCGTCGCTTCTCTGCTGTAACGGTCAGCCCGTGAAGACATGCCCCCGAGCCGGCAGGCCCGGGGGTTTTTGCGCGGAATAATCCGTGAAAGTCTCCCGAACAAAGCCGGTCTGTGATATAATCTTTTGTTGGTTACGGATCCGAAGAGAGATCTGAAGGAGGAAATCGGATGGAACTGATGGAAGCGATCGAACGGAGGCATTCCGTTCGGCAATATACGGAGCAGCCGATCGAGGGCGAAACGCTGGAGCGGCTGCAGCAGGCGATCGCGCTGTGCAACGAGGCGGGCGGGCTGCACCTGCAGCTGATCCTGGAGGAGCCGGAGGCCTTCAGCGGCCTGAAGGCGAAGTACGGCAAGTTCACCGGCGTGCGGAATTACATCGCGC
>CAYLSR010000128.1:0-5300 GCA_964385855.1 uncultured Mogibacterium sp. | reverse complement strand
AGGTACGCCGGCGCGTGCAGCAGCACGCTGTCGCCGAGAGAACACATCACCCGAAGCGCGCTGGCCCCTCCTCCGAGGACGCCGTTCTCATATCCGCTGCAGTCTTTCGTAAGCTGCCGCATGCCGTGCCGCTCTTCCAGCCAGCGGATGATATCGAGGCTCTCGTAGAGCGGCTTTCCATCGATGAAGAGGCACGGCACCTGGTCCTGACCGCCCTTCTCGATCAGGTATTCATGTGCGCCCTCATCCCTTTTGATATCCTTCAGCACGATATCCGTCCGGCCGGAAGCCTTGATCGCGCGCAGGACGCGCTGGCAGAACGGACAGGTGTCTTTCTTGTAGAGTTCCAGTTCCATTTTTTCATCCCTTTCTGTTCCATACGGTGTGCGGCGGCAGGCTCTCCTGCCTTATCACTATCACTATATCACAAAATGGAATACTGTGGGATATTTTCATATTTTTGTGATTAATCACTATATTTTCCGAAAATATTTGTTGACATCACAGAAATATAAGATATAATACACAATAGTGAATCTAAAAACATCGAACAAAAAAGGGGGACAGATTATGACCAACATCGAAATGATCCGGACGTACGGCCATGAGCAGGTGGCGTATTTCAACAATGAAAAGGCCGGACTGAAGGCGATCATCGCGCTGCACAATACCAATCTGGGGCCTGCGGTCGGCGGCTGCCGTCTGTGGCCGTATGCCAGCGAAGAGGAAGCGCTCTTTGACGTACTGCGCCTGTCGCGCGGCATGAGCCACAAGAACGCCGCGGCGGGGATGCCGCTGGGCGGCGCCAAGGGCGTCATCATCGCGCATCCGTCGCAAAAGACAGAGGCGATGTTTGAAGCCTTTGGCGAAGCGGTCAACACCTTCATGGGCAAGTACTACACCGCAGAGGACGTCAACACCGATACCATGGACGCGGAATACATCCTCCGCACCACGCCATACGTCGTCGGACGTGAAAACGTCTCCGGCGACCCGTCGCCGTTCACCGTCATCGGCGTCTACGACGGGATCCGCGCCGTCGCGAAGTTCATGAACGGCTCGGACGATCTGGAAGGCCTGACCATCGCGGTCCAGGGCCTCGGCAAGGTCGGCATGGGCCTGGCCAAGGAGCTCCACAAGGCCGGCGCGAAGCTGATCGTCTCCAATAACTCCAACCGTGAAGCGATGAAGTATGCGGTCGAAGAGCTCGGTGCGACCGAAGTCGCCAGAGATGAGATCTACGGCGTCGAGTGCGACATCTTCGCCCCTTGCGCGCTGGGCGCGATCGTCAATCCGAAGACCCTCCCGATGTTCAAGTGCAAGGCGATCGCAGGTGCGGCCAACAACGTCATTCTGGACGAGGCCTGCGGCGAAGCGCTGAAGGCCCGCGGCATCCTGTACGCACCGGACTTCATCATCAACGGCGGCGGCGTCATCAACGCCGGCCAGGAAGCGTTCACCACCTACGACAAGGAGAAGGTCCTCGAGCAGGTGCACAACATCTACAACACCGTCTACAGGATGCTCGAAGAATCCAAAGAGACCGGGATCCCGGAAGGCGTGATCGCCACGCAGTTCGCGGAGAACCGCATCAAAAACGGCCTGGACGCCTGACACGTTCAGCCGAAAGAACCCCGACCAAAACGACAGCCCCCGGCGTTCTCGCCGGAGGCTGTTTCGTTTTTTCATTTCGGTCATCTTCGCGTGACCGCGTTTCAGCGCTTCTTTTTCTTCTGATTCTGACGCTTCGCGTATTCCTCTTTGTAGAAGTCGCCGTCGTAAATCCGGAGCTTTTTGTTCTTCCGGCCGGCCAGCTTCAGGATTTCCTGCGCCGGCTCGTCCAGGAAGAAGACCTTACGGGTGCGGTCGCCCCGCGTGAAATACAGCTGCGTCACGCCCGGATACTTCAGGAGTTTTTCCTGGGTCAGCGCCTCGATCTCGTCCCATTTCCAGAGCTCGTAATTCGAGGTGAAGCGCATGTCCATGTAGTTTTCCAGCCCGCGCTCCGTGACCATCACCGTCTTTTCCGAGATCAGCGCCATCCCGATGATGAACGCGAAGAACCACGCGATCTTGAACCGCGTCATCGCTCCGCCGACGATCAGCAGCGCGACCAGAAACCAGCCGTAGACGATGATCCACTTCTTGCGCGGCTTCACATCATGCGCCCGGTACATCGGAGAAGTCAGTTCATCCCACGGATATCCTTTTTTCACTCGGGCCACACTCCCTTCCGATCAGCTGACCTTCGGAGCCTTTCCTTCAGCGCGCAACGCTTCCAGATTTTCCATCGCGATCTTGTGCGCCTCTTCCGGAGCGCCCGCCGGCGTACCGGCCTTAGTCTTACCGAACAGGTTGGTGTAAGAACCGTCTGCCCAGAAGATGTTGCGTCCCATCCAGGCGGTGATCGCGGCGAAGATTGGGTTGATCAGGTTGACGAAAGCGAACGGGAAGTAGGTGAACGGGCTCATGCCGAGGATCGCGCTCTGATACGCGCCGCAGCCGGTCCACGGGAACATCGGGGACCACAGCGTACCCGCGTCCTCCAGCGTTCTCGACATGGTGTTGCGCGCCAGACCGAGTTCATCGTACTTATCCGCATACAGCGGCGCCGGGACCGAGATGCCGAGGAACTGGTCGCACATCGCGGCATCGCAGAAGATCGAGGTCAGCATGGTCGCGGTGACCAGCGCCCCCGGCGTATGCAGTTTGTGTTTGAGACCGCCGAACAGTTTTTCGACGCATCCGCAGCGCTCCAGCGCACCGCCGTAAGCGACTGCCAGGAGGACCAGGTTGATCGTCCACATCGTGCCGTCCATGCCGCCGGCCTTCCCGAGGATGGAATCGACGACTTCATTGCCCGTCTCGACCGAGCTCAGGCCGTAGTGCAGCAGGTCGAACAGTCCGCCGATGCTGACGCCGTCCGCCCAGACATACTTGCCCTGGAAGATGACTGAGGTCAGCAGCGCGACGATGACCGCGCCGATGATGCCCGGCAAAGCCGGCACCTTGATGATGCACACGACGATGACCACGATCAGCGGGATCAGCACGAGGAGATTCAGGTTGAAGTTCTCTGCGATCGCCTGCTGGATATCTGCAGCGACCGACGGATCGTAAGCGGCTGCATCGACCCTCAGACCGAGGATGGTGTACAGGACGAGCGCGATGAGGAACGTCGGGCCCGTGGTGGAGACCATCGCGCGAACGTGATCAAACAGTCCGGTGTTCGAAACCGCCGCAGCGAGGTTGGTCGTATCCGACAGCGGAGAGAACTTGTCGCCGACGTAAGCGCCGGAGATGATCATCCCTGCGGTCAGCGCCGGGCTGATCCCCAGACCCGCGCCGATGCCGACGAAGGCCAGACCGACCGTCGCCGTCGTCGTCCAGGACGAGCCGCAGGCCAGACCGGTGATCGCGCACAGGATGCAGCCGACCGGCAGGAACAGCTTCGGCGTCAGGAGCTTGAGTCCGTAGTAGATCATAGCCGGGATCGTGCCCGCCGCCATGAACGAGGAAACCAGGAAGCCGACCGTGCACAGGATGAGGATCGCCTCCAGCGTGTTGCTGACACGCTCGATCATCCCTGCGAGGATCGATGAGAAGGAGTGTCCGCAGAAGACACCGACTGCGCACGCGACGCACATCGAGACGACGAGCGGCATGTGAGCATCTTCATACGCTTTGTCCCAGTTCAGGCAGTAAAGCATCAGCCCCGCCATCGTCAGGATTGGAAGCAGAGCCTCGAAGAGGTTCGGCATGCGAATAATTCTGTCTTTCTTCATAATGCCATGTCCTTTCTTAAATAATAATAGAATTCCGAATTTATTATAGCAGAAAAGTAAGTGCCGATTCAAGTAGAATAATCTGTTGCCGCTTCGGAATACGGTGTAGTACCTGCCCGCGCTTTGCGGTATAATAGCAGTGACGGTAAGCCTGAAGAACAGCGAGGTGCATGATGATACTGATCAGAAACGGGAGAGTCCTGGATCCGGCCGGCGGGCTGGATGCCGTGCGGGAAATCGAAATCGAAAACGGCAGGATCGCGTCGGTCCTGGAGCCGGGCCGGTCGGCCGGCAGGACGTACGAGCGCGTGATCGACGCGACCGGGTGCGTCGTGGCGCCGGGATTCGTCGATGTCCACGTGCACTTCCGGGATCCGGGGCTCACGTACAAAGAAGACATCCAAACCGGCGCTTCGGCCGCGGCGGCCGGTGGTTACACGACCGTCATCTGCATGGCCAACACGAAGCCGCCGGTGGATTCCGAAGAGACGCTCCGGGATCTGATCGGGCGCGCAAAGGATCTTCCGATCCACGTTTATCAGACCGCGACGGTGACTGTCGGGATGAAGGGAAAGGTGCTGACCGATATGGACGGCCTCCGGGCAGCCGGCGCGGTGGGATTCACCGACGACGGACTCCCGATCACGGATGAGCAGGTCCTGATCGAAGCCCTCCGGAAGTGCAGGGATCTGGATGTTCCGATCTCGCTGCACGAGGAGGACCCCGTGCTGCTGCGGTCACAGGGGGTCAATCAGGGTAAGGTTTCTGACGCGCTGGGGCTCGGCGGCGCTTCGGATGAGGCGGAATACGTGCTGGCCGCCCGCGACGTCCTGCTCAACCGCCATATCGGCGCGAAGCTGGACATCCAGCACATCTCCAGCGGGGTGACCGTGGAGATCCTCCGGATGGCCAAAAAGATCGGGGTCCGCGTCTACGGTGAAGTGACCCCGCAGCACCTGGCCGCCACGGAAGACCTCGTGCTCGAGAAAGGCTCTTTGGCGAGGGTCAACCCGCCGCTGCGAATCGAAGCGGACCGGCTGGCGCTCATCCGGGGACTCGCGGACGGGACGATCGACATGATCGCGACCGACCATGCGCCGCACAGCCGGGAAGAAAAAGCCGCGCCGATCGCATCCGCGCCGAGCGGAATGATCGGCCTCGAGACCGCGCTCGGCCTCGTACTGGACAGCGTCGTCCATCCGGGACATGCGGACCTGATGACGGTCCTCCGGGCGATGACCGTCAATCCCGCCGACCTGTACGGTCTGGATGCGGGCCGGATCACCGTCGGCGGGCCGGCCGACCTCGTCCTCTTCGATCCGAACGAAACATGGACGGTCACGGAGGAGCACTTCCGGTCAAAATCCGCGAATTCGCCGTTCATCGGCCGGACGCTCCGCGGCAAAGTGAAAAAGACGATCTGCCGGGGCGAGATCGTCTACGAAGATTGATGACAAAGATGACAAGGGGACGGTTCCAATGTCATTTAGTTAAGTTTTTTCCTTCAATATTAAT
>CAYLSR010000127.1:0-5309 GCA_964385855.1 uncultured Mogibacterium sp. | reverse complement strand
CCTTCGTCGACGATGCCGGCATCCAGCCACTTGAAGTATTCCCGGGTCTCCTTGACGACGACGCCGTTCAGCGCGACGAGGCCGACGAGGTTCGGGAAGGCCATCAGGCCGTTGAAGATGTCCGCGAACGTCCAGACGAACTTGAGCGTCAGGAACGGCCCGATCAGGACGGCGAAGATGTACAGCCATCTGTAGCACTTGACGGCGGTCATGTTCTTGTTGGTGAAGTACTCGAGGCAGCGTTCCGCATAGTAGTCCCATCCGAGGATCGTCGTGAAGGCGAAGAAGATGAGGCAGAGCGTCAGCACGACGGCACCGGTCTGGCTGCTCCACGGAAGTCCTTCGCCAAAGGCGCGGATCGTGACATCGACGCCCTCCAGACCGACATCGTGAGAGCCGGTCAGGACGATCGACAGACCGGTCAGCGTGCAGATGACGATCGTATCGAGGAACGTACCGGTCATTGAGACGAGTCCCTGGCGGACCGGTTCTTTGGTCTGCGCGGCCGCCGCGGCGATCGGCGCGGAACCGAGACCGGCTTCGTTCGAGAAGATCCCGCGGGCAACGCCCTTCTGGAGGGCGATCATCATCGCGCCGAGGGCACCGCCGGCAGCGGCTTTGAGACCGAATGCGCTTTGGACGATCAGAACGATCGCGGCCGGCAGCTTGCCGATGTTGAAGAGCAGGATGCACACTGCGGCGACGACATAGATGACCATCATCGCCGGAACGACCAGTGACGCGACCGTCGAGATCCGCTTGATGCCGCCGATGATGACGAGCGCCGCGAGCACCGCGACGAGCACCGCGGTGATCACGACCGACCACGAGTAGCTGTTTTCGCCGATCGAGAACGCGATGTGCTTGTTTTCCGGGTCGAAGACCTGATTGACCGCGCCCGTGATCGAGCTGGCCTGCGTGATGGTGCCGATGCCGAGGACGCCGGCCATCGCCCCGAAGAGCGCGAACAGCTTCGCGAGCCACTTCCACTTTGGCCCCATGCCCCGTTCGATGTAGTAGAACGGACCGCCGAGCGCGTGACCGTTCTCGTCGATGACTCTGTATTTGACCGCGAGGAGACCCTCCGCGTACTTGGTCGCCATGCCGAGGCAGGCGGCGATCTCCATCCAGAAGAGGGCGCCCGGACCGCCGACTACGATGGCGGTCGCGACACCGACGATGTTGCCGGTTCCGACGGTGGCGGCCAGCGCGGTCGTCAGCGCGGCAAAGCTCGTGACTTCACCTTCTCCGCCTTCTTCGTTGTGCACCATATACTTGAGCGCCTTGCCCAGCTTTCTGAACTGCAGGAATCCCATCCTGACCGAAAGCAGGATGCCGCAGCCCATGATGAGGATGAGCATCGGCACGCCCCAGACATGGTCGTTGATGGTGACTAAAACATCCGTAAAATGCTGCATTTTTAAACCCCCTGATTGTCTCTTTTCTGATCCCGGCCCGTGCCGCTGCCACAGCCGCCGGACTTCCCTTGTGAACATCAATAAAAAACGGTCATGGAGCAACGGCTGCCCCAAAGCCTTCATAAATCATAACGATTGGAATTAGCGATGTCAACAATAAAATGAGGAAAAGTTTGTTTAAAACACAACAAAGTCCCGCAACACATTGGAAATTGTACAGAAAATAGTACATGATTTTTTGTGAAAAACATCAAGAATGCCCCTCTGCGGCCTCCGAGAGGGTGGATTAATCGTCGGAATAATGGTATACTACATAATCAGTAATGATAAAGAGGGAAACAGTTTTGAGCAAAAACCGGATGGACAACAGGTCGGGACTCCCCGAGAACCGCATGGGGACGGCACCTGTCCACGGACTGCTGATCCGGATGTCGCTGCCGCTGATGGCGTCGATGTTCATCCAGTCCATGTATAATATAGTAGACAGCATCTTCGTCTCGAGGATCAACGAGGACGCGCTGACCGCGGTCTCGCTGTGCTTTCCGATCCAGTCGTTGATGATCGCGTTCGGGATCGGGACCGCGCTCGGCATGAGTGCGCTCCTGTCGAGGTTCCTGGGCGCGAAGCAGTTCGACCGGGTCAACCGGGTCGCGCAGAACGGCATCTTCCTGTCGTGGTGCACCTACGGGATGTTCTTCATCGTCGGTTTTTTCGCGGAGAAGTTCATCGCGATCCAGATCGCGGACGCCCGGGTCATCGAGTACGGAGGCACGTACCTCAGGATCGTCTGCTGGCTCTCGTTCTTTCTGTTTTCGCAGATCACGATCGAGCGGCTCCTGCAGGCGACCGGCAAGACGCTGTACATCTTTTTCGTACAGGGCCGCGGCGCGGTCATCAACATCATCATGGATCCGATCCTGATCTTCGGGCTCTTCGGGATGCCGAGGCTCGGCGTCGCCGGCGCGGCGATCGCGACGGTCTTCGGCCAGACCTTCGGCGCGCTGCTCGGCCTCTACCTCAACTTCACGCGCAACAAGGAGATCCGGATCAGCTTCAAGGGCTTCCGGCCGAACCTGACGGACATCCGCGAGATCTACCGGATCGGCCTGCCGTCGATCGTCATGCAGTCCATCGGCTCCATCATGGTCTTCGGACTCAACCAGATCCTCGCGGCGTTCTCCAAGACCGCAGTCGCGACGTTCGGCGCGTACTTCAAGCTCCAGAGCTTCGTCTTCATGCCGATCTTCGGCATGAACAACGGGCTGGTCCCGCTGATCGCCTACAACTACGGCGCGCGTAAGCCGGACCGCATGCGGGAGGCGATGCGCATCAGCGCCCGGTACGCGGTCACCTTCATGGCCTGCGGCACGGTGATCTTCTGGCTGTTCCCGGAGGCGCTGCTCGGCCTGTTTGATGCCTCCGAGGAGATGCTTTCGATCGGTGTTCCGGCGCTTCGCATCATTTCGATTGGATTTCCGATCGCCGGATATGCTATAATGAGGGGAAGTGTTTTCCAGGCGCTCGGCAAGAGCGTGTACAGCATGAATATCTCGATCGTCCGGCAGCTTGTCGTCATCCTGCCGGCCGCCTATCTGCTGGCACAGCTCGGCAACATCGATTACGTCTGGTTCTCGTTCACCCTGGCGGAAGTCGTCGGGCTGGTGATGTCGATCCTCTACACGCGCAAAATCCGGCGCGAGATCATCGACGTACTGTAACTATTCTGGGATGAAAGGAATACCACAGCGTATGAAACCAACGGATGTGATCTCTCTGGAACATCGCCGATGGCGATGGTGAAGCAGATCTGTAAAAAGAAAGAAAACTGTTTGATGAACCGGAGAGAGGAGAAAACAAAATGGGTAAGAAAATCATGCTGACCGGAGACAGACCTACCGGCAGATTGCATATCGGTCACTACGTCGGATCGCTGAGACAGCGGCTGGAGCTGCAGGACGATCCTGATTTCGAAAAAGTATTCGTCATGATTGCAGACGCGCAGGCGCTGACGGACAACTTCGACAATCCGGAGAAGGTCCGCGAGAGCGTGCTGCAGGTCGGGATGGACTATCTGGCGGTCGGGCTGGACCCGGACAAGACGTCCATGCTGATCCAGTCCATGGTGCCGCAGCTGCACGAGCTGACGATCTACTACATGAACCTCGTCACCGTCGCGAGAGTCCAGCGCAACCCGACGGTCAAAAACGAGATCAAGCTGAGAGGTTTCGACAACAACGTGCCGGTCGGATTCTTCACCTATCCGATCAGCCAGGCGTCCGACATCACCGCCTTCCTCGCGACGACCGTACCGGTCGGGGAGGACCAGGAGCCGATGCTGGAGCAGTGCCGCGAGATCGTCCGCAAGTTCAACCAGACCTACGGCAAGGAGGTCCTCGTCGAGCCGGAGATCTACCTGCCGAAGAACGACGCCTGCCTGCGGCTGCCGGGCACGGACGGCCAGGCCAAGATGAGCAAATCGCTCGGCAACACCATCTATCTGGGCGATCCGGAGGAAGTGGTCCGCAAGAAGGTCATGGGCATGTACACCGATCCGACGCACATCCGCGTCGAGGATCCGGGTCACCTCGAAGGCAACACCGTGTTCACGTACCTCGATGCGTTCTGCAAGGATGAGGATTTCGAGCAGTACTGGCCGGAATACAAGAACCTCGACGAGCTGAAGGCGCATTACTGCCGCGGCGGACTCGGCGACGTCAAGGTCAAGAAGTTCCTCTTCAAGGTGCTCAACGGCTTCCTGACGCCGATCCGCGAGCGCAGAGCGTACTATGAGGCGCATCCGGAAGAAGTCGTCGAAGTCCTGCGCCGCGGCACGGCGGAGGCGATCGAGCAGGCGGAGAAGACCCTGCAGATGGTCAAGCAGGCGATGCAGATCGACTACTTCAACCAGTGGGACGAAGAACTCGGTCTGAAGAAATAACGCAGTTCATGGAGGGAGTCGTCAGGCTCCCTTTTTTCGTGCCTCGATCCTTGCGAAATGCGCATCGGACATTTCACCGTTTCTTCACATGATTGCCCATTAAGACCATATTCCATATGGTACAATTCAATTGTACGTAATGGGGAACTGTCGGCTGCGATCCGCGGGTCGCGCCGGGGATCCCTTTTGAGCAGGAGGCAGCATGATCAGAAGTGTTATTGGCTTGTACTTCAGCCCGTCCGGCGAGACGGCGAAGATCACGAAGAAAATAGCAAATGAGATCGCTTCGCACATGGATGACGTCTGCGTGGACAGCGTCAGCGTCTCTTATCGTGACCTGCTCAAGGAGCCGCTGCGGGAAGATCTCGTCCTGGACGACGAGACGATCGCGGTCATCGGCATGCCGGTCTACTCTGGCCGCATCCCGCTGCCGTGCGTCAAGATGATCCAGAAGCTGCACGGACAGGGAACGCTGACGGTCGCGACCGTCACGTACGGCAACAGCACCTACGGGGATTCGCTCTACGAGCTGTACAGCTTCGCGGAGAATCAGGGATTCAATGTCGTGAGCGCGGGCGCGTTTGTCTCCCAGCATGCAATGTTCGAGAAAATCGCGGAAGCGCGGCCGGATCTCGAAGATCTCCAGAAGATCATCGAGTTCAGCGCGCTCACGGCCCGGAAGCTCAGGCACTTCTGCGGGACGAGCATCCGCGAACTCCGGGCGAAGCCGGTGCCGCTCCAGATCAAGGGTTCTTTGCCAACCAAGAGCCCGCTTCGGCTGCCGATCCACCCGACAGCCAATCAGTTCTGCATCCGCTGCGGCGAGTGCGCGCGGATCTGCCCGGTCGGCGCGATCGACCCGGACGATCCGAACAGAGTCAATACGAAAAAATGCATCTCCTGCACCGCCTGCATCCGCGCCTGCGAGCAGGGCGCGCGGGGCTTCTTCGGCC